>JBBPZJ010000280.1:0-2573 GCA_038199395.1 Chitinophagales bacterium | reverse complement strand
GTTTATGCATGTGCTGGGTTACGATGCCGGCGTGTATGAGCAGGAAAGGCTACAATTGTTTTCCCGGATAGTGGAGATACCTCAACTTATAATTATAGCGACTGACATCAGCAATGATGCTATTAATATATCGAAAATAAATGCTGCCGCTGCCGGCATTGAACATTATATCAAATTTAGTGTGTGTGATTTTGAAGCTACGGAGGTGCCGGAAGTTGAAGACGGTATTGTTTTCTTTAATCCTGAATACGGAGAAAGGTTAGGAGTGGAAGCTGAACTTGAAAAGACTTACGGAAGAATAGGTGATTTCATGAAGAAGAAGTGTAGGGGATATACAGGTTATATATTTACAGGCAATCTCGAATTAGCAAAAAAAATTGGATTAAAAGCCAGGCGTAGGATCGAATTTTACACAAGCAAGATCGACTGCCGGCTACTTGAATACGAACTGTATTCAGGTAGCCGGAGAACTGATATTTGAGGTCGTGAAGATACAAGTACATGCATGCCTCTGCCAGGCTCAGGTAAATTTCCGTTTTTCTCACATTTCAATAAATTTGAAAAATTATCTGATCGACTTCTTAAACTCATGTCCGTATTGTTTTTCACACGCTACTACTGCCAACCGCAATGCAATAACAATTTTCAATTTTTTTCATAAAGCAATAATATTTATCGTTGCGGGCAGCATCACCTGGTCGAACAACTCTATAACAGTATAAAGCACGCTGCACTGCTTGTGGCTTGCTTGCCTGACTATTCCTCACGGATGTAGCTTCGGATCAAATCCCATAATCGGTGGTCCTCGAAGCCAGTTCGTCACAACGCTCACTAAGAAGTTTATCAATGGTCAGTGGGGTGAGACTATTTGCCGGGAATCCTACCCTTTGTCTTGAAGTATATAAATATTCTAGCGCTTCTTAAGGCCTTCGATAGAAGCAGATCTAACAGCAGATATTTAAAATAATGTTAAAAAATATTTGCATTAATCAAAATATCTTCGTTAATTGCGTAAACGATTGCACGCTGATTTGGAAAGCCCTGTTACGATACAAGACCTGGCCAATAAATTAAACTTTACTCCTGCAACGGTTTCCCGTGCTTTAAATAATCATCCGCGCATAAGCGCCAATACCAAAAAAGCGGTGATCGATCTGGCTGACAAGTTACATTACCGCAGAAACCATTTAGCTTCTTCTCTTCGTTCTGGCAAATCTTACACAATCGGCGTAATTATACCAAGTGCAGAAATAAATTTTTTTGGTTCCGTCATTCACGGAATTGAAAGTATTGCAAATACAAGGGGTTATAATATTCTTCTATATCAATCAAATGAATCTCCCGAATACGAGATAAAAGCAATTGAGTCATTTGTAGGGGCAAAAGTAGATGGTATTTTAGCTTCTGTTGCAAAAGAAACAGTTGACTTTATTCATTTCCTTGAACTAAAAAGCAGGGGAATTCCTTTAGTATTCTTTGATAGGACACCCAGCTCTCTCAACTTGCCTTCTGTTGTAATTGATGATTTTAAAGGCGCATATCTGGCGACCGAACATTTGTTAAAGCAAGGTTATCAACGGATTGCTCATATTACAGGACAGCAGCACCTGAAGATATTTGAAGATCGTTTAAAAGGCTATAAAGCAGCTTTGAAAGAATTTGGTTTACCTGTTATTCAGGAGTTGATTTATGAGGGAAATGTCTCGATTGATGCGGGTAAAGAAGCAATGAGTTATTTTTTTGAATTAAAAAACAAACCTGATGCTGTTTTTGCCGTAGAAGATTTCACTGCCTTAGGTGTAATAAAGGCTGCGAAGGAAATGAAGATTGATATTCCTAAAGAATTAGGTGTTATCGGTTTTGCAAACGAAGCTTTCGATGAACATATTACTCCCAGTTTATCATCAATAGATCAGCAAACTATCTTAATGGGGCGGGAAGCTTTCAGCCTTTTATTAGAACTTATAAATAATAACAAAGAAACCACAATGGAAAAATCTACAGTTGTTCTTGAACCATTACCAAAATTCAGAGAATCTTCATTAAGGCAAGGTTATATATGCAGCAATTTTTAAAAATTGCTGTCTTATTTCAGTTAGTCCCTGTCGAAAAGTGACCCTTGATTTTTATAGTAAAACAGTTATAAAAATCATCGTTTTAAACGGGGGTCGCTTCTCAATTTTTCCATCGTTTCGTTGCTAACATTTTCCGGGCTTGTAAAAAAGACAGTAGAAATTATATTTTTTTTCAACAGCATGAATAAATTTTTAAAACTTAAACATATGAATCAAACGTAAAATCTAATCCTTTAACTCTTTGAAAATTTAAACCTACAAATTCGCTTACTTCCGAGTAACTAAAACTTGCATTATGAAAATGGACTTGTACAAATCAAGCCGGAAATCTAAAACAATACCGGTGTGGCAACAGTTAATGCCGCAAAAATTCGTTCTCTTATTTTTCCTTCTTCTGTCTTCCTTAATAGGAAAATCTCAGACAAATACTATAACAGGTAATGTTGCGGACTCGACGGGAAAACCTTTGCAAGGAGTAACTGTGGCAACGAGCAATTC
>JBBPZJ010000279.1:0-3232 GCA_038199395.1 Chitinophagales bacterium | reverse complement strand
TTATCTTCTCCATTGATTAACACTACCTCTCCATTGATTAACACTACCTCTCCATTGATTAACACTACCTCTCCATTGATTAACACTACCTCTCCATTGATTAACACTACCTCTCCATTGATCAACACTACCGTAATCACTACAAAGGTTTATTTTAATTAACCTTAAGAAGAGATCGAAAATCTATATCCTTATTATTTCAGGAGCATGCAATTTTTTTATTTCATAACCGACTGTTATTAACAGTCAAAAACCTTCTATATGGAAACATTAGTAAATAATGCTAAACTGATCAGTGAAATGTTTGACGCTTTTAAGAAAGGAGATGTAGAAACACTTCTTTCCCACATGCATCCCGATATCAAATGGACTGTTTCCGGCAGTTCACCCATTCCTTATGCGCGAACCTACAAAGGGCACAAGGAAACTGCTGGTTTTTTTTCTTCTTTTGCAAAAGAAGTTACTTTTCAGGAGTTTGTTCCAGAAAAAATTTTAAATGCAGACGATCATACGGTGGTTTCCATCGGACATTTTAAAGGAACTGTTAATGCAACAGGTAAAGAATTTATGAGTGATTGGGTAATGATTGATGAATTTAATGATGATGGATTAGTAGTTAGCTTCAAGGATTATACTGATACACAAAAAGTAGCAAATGCTTTTCTTTAAAAAACTAATTATCTGCCTTGTCCTTAAATAAGCCGATAAGGCAAAATCATTGTTATTATCCCTGGCCAAGAAATTTAATTAAAGTCGATTCTAATAAAGGCTTCAATTTTACTATATTGAATTATCCTTACAATCTTAATGAATACAACAAGATTTTAAAACGAGGAGCTATTTGGTCTTCTTGAAATGATAGTTTGCAAACTGTATAAAGTTGTTCCAATCATAAGCAGTCAGGTTATGCTCTCCTTCCCTGTTGTGGTAAGCTAATGGAGATTGAATAATTGGCTGATTAATACCGGGGGGATTTGCAGGTAGATTTGATTTAATTCCATACAGGGCATATACTTTTTCTGCATTTTTCAAAGACAAATAAGTTCCTGCAGGATCGGCCCATAGATCTTTTGAAGCATTGGCTGCATATAGCGGTCTTGGCGCTACGAGCGCAATTAACATATGCTGATCCACCGGCAATGCATTCTCATTGTTATTGAACTTTTTATAGTTATTATTAAACCAATAAGGAAACGATGCATTGATGCGATTAATCCTCTCCCCGAACTGGCGACGAGCCAGGGCAGCACCTGTATTACCAGAACAGTTGGTAACACAAATGGCGAATCTTTGGTCTTCAGCAGCAGCCCATAAAGAAGCTTTTCCGCCGCGGGAGTGACCTACGACTGCTACCTTTTTTGCGTCTATATCCTTGTCGGTTTCAAAATAATTCATTACACGACTTGCTCCCCATGCCCATGCGCCGATAGCTTTTATGCCGTTGTCGGCAGTAAGCAGTGCCGGATACAATTGGAGTACGCCGTTTACATACTTTGCTTTATCGTCGGGGGCAAGATCGCTGACATTAATAGCGGCTATAGCATAGCCACTGTCTACTACCATCTCCGCAGGCCAGAAGTCACTTTTGACAGCCCTGGTAGGATCAGTATTTTCCTTACCACGATTATTAATTAATAAAAAAGCGGGGACTGGTTTCGTCGCATTATTAGGAACGAAAAGAATAAGATTAATTTTTACGGATTTGTTGTTATTGAAGACTTCTATAAGCACTTCTTTCAACTTAGCCCTTCCATTCATTGCCGAAGCATCTTCGTTTGTAACCGTATACTTTATGTTGCTGTAACTTTTGGGGATCTGCCCATAAATATTCTCTTCAAAAAGTGCCAGTATCTGTGGCCTCCGAACCTTCTCCCATGTCGCCTTATTTGTTACTTCAACGTTAGAAGAGGTTTTTAAAACATCCGGCAACTTATACGCCGGCACTTTCGATTCGTCGTAATTTGCTTCATTGTGATCCTGCGCATGTAAAGTATTGAACACGGCCATTAAAACAAATCCTGTTATAAATCTTTTCATAATGGCTAATTTAATTATTTTAATGCAGCCGTATAAAATATATTCTCTGGCAATTCCTTTTCATTTCATCATTTTTAAAACAATCGATGTAAAGATGAATACAGGTAATAAAGCAAATCTTATCATTAGAATTGCCGGATTAGAGGAAGTAATGATCGTCTTTTTTTCATATAAAAGTTTCGTTTAAGCATGGAAGCCATCGAAAAAGTGATAAAACTATACTTGCTGCTCTATAAACTCTCTTTGCAGTTTAAATAGTAGTTTAGATGAACTTTATTTAGGATTTTTATCTGAATAAAGGAAAGCGAGATCTAATTCTAAAAAAGAACCACAACCAGGAAAACTAAATGGCAGATAAAAATAAAAAAAAGCAAAAAGGCATCTCCAGCCTTTTGAAGCCATACGCAGGTATGGTATTCTTGCTTTTGCTATTTGCTTTAATAAGCAACGGATTGAATTTATGGCTTCCCAAACTTATAGGCAATGGCATAGATGCATTTAATACTGGCCATTTTTCACCTAAACATTTCATAACGCTTTTTTCGGTTGCAGTCTTCGTAATATTTGTTTTCGCTTATTTACAAAACGTCATACAAACGTATGTATCGGAGCTTGTAGCAAGGGATTTGAGAACAAGACTGGCTTATAAAATTTCAGGTCAAACGTATAGCTGGATAGAAGAATCAAATCCGTCGCGTCTGTTAACCAATCTTACGGCAGATGTAGATTCAATAAAGTTGTTTGTGTCGCAAGCGATTATTTCTATCGCGTCATCGTTATTTATAATTATTGGGGTAACAATATTATTACTCACAATCAATTGGAAACTGGCCCTGGCAGTAATTGCCGTAATACCCATTATAGGCGTCACTTTTTTCTTCGTATTGAAGAATGTACGCAAGCTGTTCATTAAAAGCCGGGAGGTTATGGACTGGTTAAATAAGGTGATCAATGAAAGCATTTTAGGTGCGGCATTGATAAGGGTAGTGAATTCACAACAATCTGAATATGAAAAATTCCTGGATGCAAATAAGAAAGCGCTTGGCTTTGGACTTTCCATCCTGCGGTTGTTTGCCGCACTGATACCAGTGATCACTTTTAAAGCCAGCATGGCAAGTTTGGCCATCCTTTCCATAGGTGGTCGTTTTGTTATTAATGGCAGTATGACATTAGGAAATTTCGCAGCCTTTAACAG
>JBBPZJ010000278.1:0-2842 GCA_038199395.1 Chitinophagales bacterium | reverse complement strand
TGTGTGGTAGATCGAAACTTAAAAGCGTTGGCATCTACCTGTGTTATCGCGCCTGTAACGTCGCGTCTTTTTCTTGTACCATATCCAACTACAACAACCTGTTCAAGCGGTGAGGCTTCCGTTTGTAAATTGATAGTTAGCAATGAACGATTTTTAACGGCAAAGGTCTGGTTTTGAAAACCAATAGAAGAAAACGAAATCGAATCAGAAGGAGATACATTCCTTAACTCAAATGATCCTTTAGTGTCCGTTGCAGTAGTATTAGTAGTGCCCTTTACCTGCACAGTAACTCCTTGCAATGGTTGATTGCTGTCGTCGATCCAACTACTCCGCTTACAGTTTGAAGTTGTGCATTGACGGTGAAAGCAGAAAAGAAAATAAAAAAAATGAACAGCGATAAAGTAAGTGAAAAAGTTTTGAAAGGTAGAAGGTTTCTAGTCATAATAGTTGGATTGGTTAAGCTGTAAATAATAGAGGCATTTTAATAACATTGCAGATCAAAGCTATCCTAAAGTTAGTGAATGATGATAATTTGAACTTAAAAAAAAGTATTGTTTGCACAGACAAGTGACACAGGTCAACTATACCTTTAATGTCTAATTCCTGTATTTTTCAAACGTCTTTATTGCCAATTTCCGGTCGTACTTCCCGGACCCAAATGGGCAATGTAGTAATAAGGCGGACAATAACGAAGGTGTGAGATGCTGAGGGGAGAAATTCGTTTATGGTTCGATAACTTATTTCGATCCCTGTTGAAACATGATCGGTTCGGATAACATTTTGTACATAGAAGAATTTTTAAAGAATATCGAGCCTTGCTCCGTCGACTACCAGTGTTGTTCCATTAATAAAGGAGGCCTCATCAGATGCCAGGAAACAGATAGCGGCTGCCAGCTCTTCAGGTTTACCAATAGCGCCTGTCGGTTTTTCCAATCCACTTTGTACATTAGGATTATTCCAAAGCATAGGAGTATCTACAGAGCCGGGAGCCACGCAATTGAACCGTGCTTTTGAAGAAGGATATTCCTGGCTTGCTCCACGCACAAACGCTTCCATAGCGCCCTTGCTGCTTGCATAAGGGATAACATTTGCCGTGGTTTCATGTGCATGTACAGAGCTTATATTTACTACTGATCCATGATCCATAAGAGGAATAGTGTATTTACAAAAAAGAAACACCGACCTGATATTTACCCTCATCACCATGTCCCATTCATCAGAAGAAAGATCTACAATCTTTTTAAAAGTCATCATGGCTGCATTGTTTACCAGCACATCTATCTTGCCCCATTTTTCAAGAGTGGCATCAACCGCATGCTTTATTTCATCTTCTATACCTACGTCGCATTTTACAAAGATGGCAGCTCCATTTTGAGCGCTGATTATGTCCACTGTTTCATTTCCTCCCTCCTCATCACGGTCTATTACTGCTACCGAGCCTTCTTCAGAAGCAATGCGCAAAGCAGTTGCCTTTCCAATGCCTGAACCAGCACCTGTAACAATACAAACTTTATTAGTAAAGCGCATACAAGAAATTTTTTATTGGCGATAACCATAGAAGCACAACCTTTTTTGTACTAATACAATGCCAGCTCAATTTCATCTTTTAGCTCTTTTATAAAATTGCAGCAGATCTGTTCAACTAATTTTTATGAATGCTTTTAATACTTGATTTCTGTTTGTATATTGATGCAGTCACCCGGCCAAATAATCTATTACCCGGGCCCGGTTGAAATAATAGAGACAGCTAATATTACTTCAACTTTTTCCAGGAAGCTCATTCCATAAACCACTAAAAACTATGACATGCCTGAGAAAAAAAATGTTTCGTCATCATGGGGTTTGGCGAGAAAACAGATCTTGCAACCAGCCGAACTTTAGACCTTGATACTTGTAAGAGCAAAGATCCTGATGCTTTGAGTGCCCTTAAGGAGGCAAAAGAAATATTGGAGACATTAGACCCGCATCATACTTCGATCCCAAAACACTAGGTCTTTGGGGAGCAATCCATAAAAGATCTTGGGAAATAACCAAAGAACAAAAATACCTGGATGAAGGTATCTGGGCTTATGAGAAAGGCTTTTACCTTAAAAATGATTATTACAACGGAATCAATTTCGCCTTCCATCTAAATGTCCGTGCTTCCATTTCTACGGGACGCGAGGCGTTGGCTGATGTGGTGGTTGCTGAAAGAGTGCGAAAACGTGTACTTACCATATGTGAAGACCTTTTAAAAGCAGGGGGTTAAAGATAATGAAGGCAATATTGACAAGGAACAAATGTTTTGGGTAAATGCAACCATTGCAGAAGCACTCACAGGAATAGGCGAAACAGAAAAAGCGCAGGATGTGATAACGTCTGCAGTTAAAGAAGCGCCCGAATGATGGATGGAAGATTCTTTGAAGGATCAGCTTACACAACTTAAAAAGCTGATTGAATTTCCGGTTGCTGTATAATAAGCGAATTGCATTATCAAATGAAGAATTTGACAAGAACCTGCCAGGAAGAACCTTATTAGTATGTCTGGACAAGACCTGTTTCCTACATTTATGGAGATCGATAAAATCGCTTTATCGTATTTATATTTACTGTAAGTTTTCAATTTGCTAATGCTTAAACATCACCATTATTCACTGCAGTAACAATGGACCGGTAATACCGGACAAGGAACCACTAACTACAGGTCGTACGAGCGAAATCACACTGTGTCGATAGAGGGTAAACCAGATTTAGAATGTTCTTCAGATGCAGCCTTTTGTGGCGACAAAACAAAATATACTCCGGAAGAATTATTACTTGCTTCTCTATCCGGTTGTCATATGCTTTGGTATCTTCATTTAGC
>JBBPZJ010000277.1:0-2773 GCA_038199395.1 Chitinophagales bacterium | reverse complement strand
TAAGGAGTAAAAATAAATTGCTGGTACACGTTTCTATGACAAAAATTGCCCGGCTAAGAGTATCGGGAAGTGGTAACATTACGGGTAACGGAGAATTTAGCAACGACGGTAAAACTGAAATCGCTGTATCAGGTTCAGGAAACATTAATGTTGGCATGAACTCGTTTAATGAGACTAAAATAAATATTTCAGGAAGTGGAAACGTAACGCTGAAAGGCAAAAGCACCAATAATATCGACGCAACCATCAGCGGAAGCGGCAACATCGATTGTGCCGAAGTAAGCTGCGATGATGTAAACGCCCGCGTAAGTGGAAGTGGTAATATAAAGGTGTATGCTAATAAAAGCATTGAGGCTAAAGTAAGCGGAAGCGGCAACATTTATTACAAAGGTTCAGCGACCAATATCAATTTAAAGTCATCCGGCAGTGGAAAGATTATTAAGGCTTAGTCGTTTCAGATACAACTAATGAAATAACAAAAAAATCCCTTGCAAATAGTTGCAGGGGATTTTTTATTACACACGTCTTTTTCAAACAAATCTGCTAAAACAAACTTTTTTTAATAATAACTATAAAAATAGTTGTTAAACTAAAAAATTAGTTACACCTTTGTTTCAACTAATTTCTTAGTTGAAATGAAAAAGACACTTACCAAGGCTGAAGAACAAATAATGCAGGTTTTATGGAAAATTGAAAAAGGTTTTCTCAAAGACATTATTGATGCATTGCCGGAGCCAAAACCGCACTCAAATACAGTTGCAACTATTTTAAAAATACTAGTCGATAAAAAATTTGTCGGAATAGAAACATTCGGCAGGCTAAATCAATACTACACATTAGTGGCAAAAGATGACTACACACAAAGCTCTATTAAAACGCTGGTTGAAGGATACTTTGATGGTTCGTTTAGTAATGCAGTTTCTTTTATGGTAGATAAAAATAAACTGAGTGTCGAAGACCTTGAGTTACTACTGAAACAAATTAAAAAACAAAAAAAGTAAGTTATGCTAACTTTTGCCTGGTACCTATTAAAAGTAGTGTTAGTAAGCGGAATCTTATTTAGCTATTACTGGATTGCATTAAGGAATAAAAAGTTCCATCACTACAACCGTTTTTACTTGTTAACAGCTATTGTCCTTTCCTGGGTAATTCCAATATTGAAAATAAATATTTGGGAAGATTTGCAACAACCGCAGGTAGTAAAACTGTTAACTGTAGTAGCAAATGGCAATTTATACGTCGAGGAGGCAACCAAGTTTAAATGGGATTGGAACTTTGCTATTATACTTGTAATGCTTACAATCTCAGCTCTGTTTTTAGTCCGGTTTATCATAGCTATTGTAAAAATAAAAACGCTTATCAGTAAAAACCCTGCAAAGAAATGGAACGATACTTATTTTGTGTTTACCAATGCTGAAGGAACTCCCTTTTCATTCTTTAGCTATATTTTTTGGAATAATCAGATCAATTTAAACTCACCAGAAGGAGAACAAATACTAAAACATGAGGTAGCACATGTGCAGGAAAAACATAGTCTCGACAAACTATTCTTACATGTGCTGCTGATCATCCACTGGTACAATCCGTTTCTCTGGCTCATTCGCAAGGAGCTGGATATAATACACGAGTTTATTGCCGATGAAAAAGCAATAGATGAGGGTGATACCTCCGCTTTTGCTACCATGCTTTTACAAACTGCTTATCCAGCTCATTCATCCATGTTTATCAATTCATTTTTTCATTCACCTATAAAAAGAAGATTACTTATGCTCACATCATCCAAAAGAACAAGCTTTACTTATGTAAGGCGAATTGCATTATTGCCTTTACTAATGTCGACATGTTTGCTATTTGCTTTTAGCTTTAAAAAGAAAAAAATGTCATTTAAAAGTGATCAAACAGCAGCCAGTCGTACTGCCGGTAATAAACAAGGGCAAAACTTACCGTATTCTTCTGAAAATTTAATTGATGCAAATTTGCAGGATACAACAAAAAAGAAAAACACGGTAACGCAAGTTATGAATGTTACGTTTAGAGATTCCACTGGTAATAAATCTACAATTCCTGCATCTGTGACATTTACTTCTAAAGATACCGGAAAATTGAAGAGACAGCTTGTTGTTCTGGATGGAAAGGAGATGTCCTGGCAAGAATTTGAGAAGAAAGGAGTAAAACCTGAAGAAATTCAAAGTATGAATGTTCTGAAAGATAAATCAGCAACAGATAAATATGGTGATAAAGGAAAGGATGGAGTGATAGAAATAACAAGTAAACAAAGTTCTGAACAGACAAAAAGCAATAACACAGATGCTGAATTTCCGGATGGAGCAGATGCATGGAGAAGATACCTTGAAAAAAATTTGGACGCAAGTGTGCCAAAGAAAAATCATGCACCGCAGGGCGATTACCCGGTAGTTTTAGAGTTTGATGTAGATAGGAATGGGAGCATTTCTAACATTCACTCAATATCAAAAAATGGGTATGGAACAGAGGACGAAGCGATAAAAATGATTGAGAAAGGTCCGAAATGGGTTCCGGCAAAAAAGAATGGCTCGTTTGTAGCTTCTACAGTACGACAAACAATTACTTTTAGGGTTTCAGAATGACATTGGGAGTAAAAAGAGAATACTTTTCATAGCTAATAACAGAACGCCCTTTCAAATTGAATTTGAGAGGGCGTTCTGTTTATATAAAAACTGCCCCTTGCCTCGTTGCCTCACTTTCTTACCTTCGCAGCGTTATGGAAATAAACGTACAAACAGCGCGTCAACTT
>JBBPZJ010000276.1:0-10784 GCA_038199395.1 Chitinophagales bacterium | reverse complement strand
ATCCACATTCACAAATTTGCTTGCTACTTTTTTTTCTTAGAATTCTACAGCCCTGATCCCTGATAAGCCTTACCAAGTATTACATAAAAGACATGATTGTAAATGGCAGTGGTAAAATATTACAACTTGCTTCTTCACTTGCAAAAGCGCCATCCCCTTACATGAGTGTGTATGCGGCAAGCAAAGCTTTTGTATTATCATTTAATGAAGCACTAACACAGGAATTAAAAGATACAGGGGTCACAGTAACCGCACTTCAACCCGGAGCAACTGATACAGACTTCTTTCACAAAGCGGAAGCTGAAGAAACAGTTGAATACAGGGAAACAAGTTTGTATGACCCGGCAGAAGTTGCGAAAACAGGCTATGAAGGTTTAATGGCAGGTAAAGACAAAGTAATGCCCGGAATTAAAAACAAAATGCAGGGAGCAATGGGAACTGTATTACCTGATAAAGCCGTTGCAGCAAACATGGAAAAGCACCTGAAAGAAAGTACTAAAGAAGATGGCAGGGAAAAGATCACGCACCAGCATTCAGCAGAGGAAAGAGAAAGAATTAACATGCAATCAGGAAAGACAGATGGCGACTTAGATCAACATGAAGGCCACGTACATGAAGAAAAAACAAGCATAACTAATAACACAATATAATAGACCAATTATGGAAGCCCTAGATAAAATTAGTATCCCACAAGTAATAGGATTAGGTGCAGGTTTAGCTGCTGGGGTGGCTACTCCAACTGTTTTCGCTCACCGAGCTTTAAATGGAGAAATGCCAGACACTGAGCAACTTGTCGATCCAACAACCAAATATCCTAAACCCCCTTTTAATGAACAACCGCAGCCATGGCCGGGTCTTGCCGGTCAAATGAATCCTCGTCCTGATCACGGTGAGAAAAGCTATAAAGGTTCAGGGAGATTGCAGGGTAGAAAAGCGTTGATAACAGGCGGAGACTCCGGAATGGGTAGGGCCGCTGCAATTGCTTATGCAAGAGAAGGTGCAGATGTAGCTATCAATTATCTTCCTGCCGAGGAACCGGATGCGAAAGAAGTAATTGCGCTGATAAAAGCGGAAGGACGTAAAGCAATAGCAATTCCCGGCGACATTCGTGAGGAGGATTTTTGCAAAAAGCTGGTGGCAGATGCAGTTCAGGCACTTGGAGGACTTGATATATTGGTAAGTAATGCAGGAAGGCAACAAACAAGGCCTTCTATTCTGGATGTTTCCACAGAAGATTTCGATGCAACTATGAAGACGAATATCTATGCACCTTTCTGGATTATTAAAGCAGCGTTGCCACATATGCCGCCGGGGTCAGCTATCATTGGTACTACGTCAGAACAAGCTACTGATCCCTCCGCAGATTTGTATGACTATGCCCAAACGAAAGCTGCCACCACCAATTATGTAAGGTCTCTTGCCAAACAACTTGCACCTAAAGGAATTCGTGTTAATGGAGTGGCACCCGGACCCATCTGGACTCCGTTGCAGGTAAGTGGAGGAGCTACCCAGGAAAAAATAAAGAACTTTGGCGGACAAACGCCTATGAAAAGGCCGGGTCAGCCGGTAGAACTTGCTTCAATCTATGTGCAACTTGCTGCCAGTGATGCAAGCTATGCAACAGGGCAAGTATATGGAGCAGCGGGCGGAAGTGGCCAACCATAACAGTTTTATAAAAATGCTTTTATAGCCCCGCTTCAGGGCCAGATTAAGTGTTCTTAAAAAAGATTTGGAACTGGTTTAAATTTCAACAGGCACAGTCAAAATTAATTGCGATGGAAGCTTCTACGAAGTTTACCACCATAGCAGACCGCATCAAAGAGGCAAGGGATAACTTTACTGCGTTTTCCAATGCCCTTACCCTGTCGAGAAACAAGTCGACCAAAGCAATTGCGATGAAGAATGAAGCAAGAGCAGTAGCAAACGTTAGTATGGAGAAACTGGCTATCGTAGTGAATGCACTTGCGACAGATGATCCTACTGTCTTATAAGCGACCAATTTGCCCTAGTAAAAGAAAGGGGAACGACACCAACCCCGGAGCTGCAAAAGCCTCAAGGTGTAGTAGCCACTAATTGCCAGAACAGCGGTGATGTAAAAGTAACCGTTAAAGAGGCTATTGGCGCCGAGTCTTTTGTGTACCAGTACACGCTTGACCCCGTTAGCGAAAAGAGCATTTGGGAGAGCAAAGGCAGCAAATGATCAGTGACTCTGTCTAATGTATTATTCGCTAATGTACCATCATTTCCTTCGACTCTTAAAAAGCCGTTTCCCATGAAATGTCTTTTTTTGTGCCGTATCTCCGCTAAGCCCTTAAGATGGCTTGTCAGATTAAAGTGTTTGCGGAAGTTATGTTGAAGCGGTTACGGAAAGTGTGTTGGAGAAACCAGTGTATTTTAATTAAAAAGCAATTCAATAACAACCCTTTGCAGTACCGGAAAAATAGAATAGTGCAAAGGGTGTAAGACAAATATTGAATAGCTTTACAAATTTACAATAGCTAAAAAATGAAACAAGTGCAAGATCTTATTTTATTGAAAAGATCCCATAACGAACAGAGTAAAAATTTTAATCAATACTACTATCATTTAAAAGCTTTTGTAATAGCTGTGCAAAATCGGCAGCATGAGCCGGGTCGAAAATAGTTGAATGTTCACCTTCAACTTCATAAATTGACACGGACTCAGCAAATTCGTTCCAAACATTTTTTAGGTCATCACTTAAATATCTTTTTCCGTATCTAACATTATTAATTCTGTCTAAAAAGGCGTAGTGCTCTTTAGCATAAAACAATAGAATATTACCCCCATAACGCGAAAACTCGTAATTTTTTATTGCGTTCTGATACACCCTCGAAGACTCATCATAAATATCCAGTGTAAAGTATTCTTCGTTATCAGAAGTAATCTTTCTTCTTATCTTACTGCTGATGAGTTTAATTTTATTTATCTTATATCTAATAGCCTGCCTTGTGTGGTTCCTTAGCAAGAAGGTCTCAAAATGAAGTTTCGAGTAAACTCTAAGGCCGTATCTTTTTATGAAAAGAGGTATATGATAAAAGTTTTTTAGAGTAGCTGGCTTTAGTTTTTGACTTCTATAGATAATAGTATCAAACAAAGCAAGTAAATGAACTTTTTTACCTTTTGCTTTTAGTTGCCTTGCCATTTCAAACGCAATGATACCACCTAGACAATGTCCTGATAACGCATAAGGCCCGTTCGGATTTCGTATTGAAATCTCGTCTATAAATTGTGAGGCTATATCTTGAATATTTGCCGGAAATCTCTCTACTTCTTCAACATCTACTGGTGGCTGTAACGCATATACCGGCTGATCGTCATCTAATAAACTTGCAAACCTCTTAAATCGGGTTGCAGTACCGCCTCCCCCACAAATTATATACAATGGTGTTTTATCTCCTGTAATCTGTAAAGGCACAAGCGTTTTGATGCTAACAGGAGCGTTTGTGGATTCATTACTTAAAGTTTCCACATGAGAAGCAAATTCCGCTATTGTTGGAAAAATGAACACATCATTTACCCTAACTTCTATATTCAATTTTTTTCTGATAGCTGAGATTAAACGCATCGCCAGAAGCGAATGCCCCCCCAACTCAAAAAAGTCGTCATGAATACCTACCCTTTCTGCCCCAAGAAGGTCTTTCCAAATTTGCGCTAACTTCTCCTCTACCTCGTTTCTTGGAGCAACGGAATCCTTAACGGCTATTTGGCTTAAATCCGGGTTAGGCAAAGATCGTTTATCTATCTTTCCGTTTTTGGTTACCGGTATTTCGTCCATTTCAACCCACAAAAAAGGAATCATGTATTCCGGTAACTTAGCCTTTAAATGGGATACAAGAGTGTCTTTATCAAACGTTCCTTCCGGTACTATATAAGCAACCAACCGCTTAAGATTAGTCGCATCTTCCCTGGCTAAAACTACTGCCTGCCGGACCATTTCAGATTCCTGCAGAACACTTTCTACTTCTCCTAGCTCTATACGGAATCCCCTGATCTTTACCTGCTCGTCTATTCTTCCCAGATATTCAATATTTCCATCTGGCAACCATCGCGCCAGGTCTCCTGTTTTATATACTGTGCATGTTGGATCGTCATTAAAGGGATCTTTAATGAATTTTTCAGCTGTTAATTCAGGTTGATTTGAGTAACCCCGCGCTACCTGTACCCCTCCTATCCATAATTCTCCGGCCACTCCGACAGGAGTTGGCTGGCCATTCTTATCAATTATATAAATTCTTGTATTATTTATCGGTCTCCCAATAGGAGGCAAAGATTGGAAAGCAGTTGTAGTATCAACAGTATAACTTGTTACAACATGAGCCTCAGTAGGGCCATAATGATTAGTGAGCCGAACATTACTGCGGTTAAGGAAGTTGCTTAATTCATCAGTAAGTTTTAATTGCTCCCCTGCAACAATAATTTCCTCCAGCGTCGTCGAAGTATTTGAACCTGATAGAATATGTTCAACCAGATTTTTGAAAACGATATACGGAACAAATAGATGTGTGATACTATAAGTGTTGATGTCGTCCGCCACTTCAGACATGTCTCTTCGCCTATCAGCACTTATTAAGAACAATGTACTACCAAAACAAATTGTCGAAAATATTTCCTGAAAACTAACATCGAAAGTGATGCTTGCAAACTGTAACACCCTCCTGTTTTTATTATCAAATTGCTTCTGCTGCCACAGCAATAAATTAACTAATGAACTTCCTGCCATTAGCACTCCCTTCGGTCTTCCAGTTGATCCGGAGGTATAAATAACATATGCAAGCTGTTGGGGCTGATAATTGTTGACAAGATTTTCTTTACAACAGTTATGTATCGCACACCAGTCTGTGTCTATCTCTATCACCTCAATGCCCTTGTTGCCCGATAATCTTCCCCGACTTGCCTTGCTCGTTATAACTACGGTTGCTCCCGCATCGTTAATTATATAGTTTATCCTTTCTTCAGGATACTCACTGTCTATAGGCACATACGCACCACCTGCTTTTAGAATTGCCAGAATGCCTGTTATCATTTCAAGGCTTCGCTCAATGCATATTGGTACAAGGGTGTCTTCTCTTACGCCCTTGCTTCGTAAATAACGGGCTAATTGATTGGCGCGATCATTCAATTCCTGATATGTAAATTGCTTACCTTCAAAAACTACAGATGTTGCAGTCGGTGTTTTTAAGACCTGTTCTTCGAACAATTCTGCAATACTCTTTTCTTTTGGATACTCTATACTGGTGTCATTAAACTCTACCAATAATTGATTAACTTCTCTTTTTGACAGTATCCCTAATTCACTTATTTTCTGATGAGGTGTTCTTACAATTGAACCTAATAACTCTTTAAAGTGACTAATGAAGCGATCAATAGTACCAGCACTAAAAAGGTCGGAACTATATTCAATAAATCCTTGTAGCCCTCCGGATGTTTCTCTTATATTTAAAAGTAGCTCAAACAATGAGGTATTTACAGCGAATGTTTCAGCAGATAGCTTTGCGTTACCAAGCTTTAATTCAGGGACATCGGGAGTGTTTTGCAGCACAAACATTACCTGAACTAAGGGGTCAGTACTCAAATCTCTTTTACCAACTACAGCTTCAACCACTTTTCCAAATGGCACTTCCTGGTGATCATAAGCGTCCATTGTAGTTGACCTTACATGTTGTAATAACTCGGTAAAGGAAGATTGAGGATTTAGATCACTGCGTAAAGGAAGCGTATTTACAAAAAATCCAATTAAAGGTTCTACTTCCTGCTGTTGCCTTCCTGCAATCGGGCTACCAACACAAATATCCTCCTGGCCGCTATAACGGCTTAGAAGCACTTTGAAAGCCGCAAGGAGTGTCATGAATAAAGTAGTTGCTTGTTGTTGGCTAAGTGTCTGCAACTGGTTAGACAGGTCTTTAGTGAGATTGAAACCAACTTTAGCACCTCTGGAAGTTCGAACTGCAGGCCTTATAAAATCGGTAGGAAGCCGTAGTACATCAACATTTTCAAGTTTATTCTTCCAGTATTTAAGCTTTTCCTTAAGCCCGTGATCTCCTAAAATCGTTCTTTGCCAGATTGCATAGTCGGCATATTGTATTTTTAGGGCTGGAAGGTTTGGCAATGCTTTTTCCTGATAAGACTGATATAATTCAACAACTTCTTTTACAATGATCGAAATCGACCAACCATCTGAAGCTATATGATGCATTGTAACCACCAGCAAATGCTCCAGCTCACTCAAAGTGATGAGAGTGGCATGAAGCATATAATCTTTCGATAAATTAAATGGGGCAGTTGTTATCTTTTGGATACACTGTTTTAAGTCACCGTAAGTTTGTGTAAATTCAGAGTAATTTAACGTTGATATTTTCCAGTCATCAGCATCAAGAATATATTGATAAGGCTGACCTTCCTCCTCACGATAAACAGTACGCAAAACTTCATGTCTGCTTACAATTGTTGTAAGGGCGTATTGCAAAGCCTCAACGCTTAGTTCACCCTTAAGCCTTAACGCTGCCGGAATGTGATATTGTAAACTGCCTTCTAACTTATCAATGAACCATAGGCGTTCCTGGCTAAAAGATAAGGGAATTCTCGCTGGCCTTTGTTGTACTTCGATAGATGGAAGTAACACTCCATTCGTTTGTGTTCCTAAATAACCAGCTAGTTCGGCTATTGTTGAATGAGTGAACAGTTGCCTAACAGTTATTTCAACTTTTAGTTGGGTGCGAATTGCAGCTATTACCCTGGTTGCTAGAAGAGAATGTCCTCCCAGTTCGAAAAAGTTGTCATGTATACCTATTCGGTCTACGCTCAACAACTCTTGCCATATCACTGCAAGCTTATGTTCAACTTTAGTTCGTGGCCCTTCGTAGCTAAATTTATTGGCAACACTTCTATCTTCACGTTCAGTTAAAAACAAACGGTCTATCTTTCCATTATTCGTTAATGGAAGCTGTCGTAAAGCAATCAGGTCTGATGGAATCATATAGTCCGGCAGACGCTGCTGTAAAGAAGACCTGATGTCCTTTTGAAGTAAGGAAGCAATATCAGTAAACAAGGGAATATTTGTAGTACTATTATTAGAGATAGCTATGCAATAAGGTTGTTTAATAATCCCTTGTTTGGGATGGCTTTCTATTAGCAGATTTACCTTAAGAGGATCTTCATCCACTAGTAATCTGTACTTATATCCTCTCTCTTCTACAGCACTTAAAACCAGTTTAATTTCTTCAGCATCTGTTTCATCTTGCTCTAAAATATTTAACAACTCGCCTACGTTACCAGCTAAGTTGTTGTGCACTCCCTCTACCAATAATCGTTCAACGCCTAATCTGGGGTTAGGAGCATGTTTAAGCGCCATTGAAAACGAACTTTGTTCAAGTTGGTCAATAATAGTTTTCTTGTCAATAATACCTTTCCATGCTTGCCAGTTCGGTTCTATAACCGCAGCATCGACATTCACATATATTATTACGTTATATCGGTACAGTGACAGTTCATTTACGAAAGACCCCTGCTTCCACTCCATATTAATATGAGTTATATTTGGAAATGAGGCTTTAAGATTATAAAAGTATTCAGGAGAAAAGCAAAGTTCTTCCTCTTTCAAAACATCTTGTTCCACAGCCCATTTAAATTCCTTTAAAGTTGTTGACGGCTGTAGTTTTATTAAATTTAACCGGCTTTTAAATAAATCAAGTAACCGGTTATCTCTCACATCACCAACAATGATCCGGCCCCCACGCTCTTGTAATATTGATATACCTTTTTCTATTACCGTTGTCATGTAATCTTCGCCCGGAAAATATTGCGCAACAGAATTTATTATGATTGTATCTATCTGTGCTGCATCATCTAAAGTAACTTCATGTGCCGGGCAAACCTTAAGTTCAGTAGTACCGTAATCTCTTAATCCCTTACTAATTCTGTTGGTTATTTGACTAATAGATGACCTTGAAAAATCTGTGCCGATGTACTTATTCACTTTACCTGCAAGTTGATAAAAAATTAGTCCTGTTCCACAACCTATCTCAAGCACGTGTCGCGGATTTTCTGACAGAATGACTCTCACGATATCGTTAAGCCACTGCTGCATCTGCTCTTCAGGCATTTCCTTCCCCGTGAAGCTATCATTCCACCCGATCAAATTAAATTCCTCATTAATATTCTCAGCTTGTTCTGTTTGACCGTATTCAATTTCATATAGCTCCTTCCAACTTGCCACCTGGGCCAGGTATAATTTTCTTTCTTTATCTTTTACTACCTGGCGCTCGGGGACATAATAGCTTATTAATCTTTTGCTATTACTATTATCTTTTTTAGCTATAACGCAATTCGTACTGACTGTATCTGTTTCACTTATTGCACTCTCTACCTCACCCAATTCTACCCGGTATCCTCTTATCTTTACCTGGTCATCTTTTCTACCTAAATATTCTACTTTCCCATCGGCCAACCACCGACCTAAATCTCCGGTTTTGTATAATCTTGATCCTTCAGTTTTAAATGGGTTTAAAATAAACTTTTCTTCTGTTAATTCCGGGCGATTCAAGTAACCTCGTGCTAATCCTTTACCCCCAATACAAATCTCGCCAACAACTCCTACAGGAACTAACTGATCTTCCGAATCAAGAATATATAGTCCAGTGTTATCAATTGGTTTACCTATAGATATTCCATTTTTAATTTCTTCTGAACCAGTAATTGTATGAAAACTATAAGTAGTGCAACCAACTGTAGCCTCGGTCGGACCATATTCATTTATCACCTCTATATTCCAGTCTTGTTCAACGAAGTAATCAAAATGGCTCGAATGTAAGGCCTCCCCGCCTATTACAAGTTTCCCGGTGGCCAGCTTTTGATCTTCCAACTGCATTGTCAACTGCAATAACTGAAGATGTGAAGGGGTGACTTTTAAAAAGTCATAAGGAGCATAATTTATAAAATTTGGATCTTCAAAAACTTCAACCGAATCCTTTGAACCAATCACTATTGTTTTACCCGTTAACAAGGGCATAAACAGTCCTGTTATTGAGGCGTCAAAGGTGTAGGCTAAGTAGATGAAAGTGCCTGTGTTTTTCGATGCACTATCGATATACCTGGTTTGATTATTTATAAGGTAGTTTGACAAAGAGCCGTGTTCTATCATTACCCCTTTTGGCTTACCTGTAGAACCTGATGTATAAATTACGTAAGCAAGGTGATTCGGCGCAATTGCGGATGGAAAGTCAGTTATAGCGTACTTACTAATTTCTGTTGCATCTCCATCTATCTCAACAATTACAACCTGGTTTACAGTTGATAGTTTTTCCCGGCTCGCTTTGGTTGTTATAACTATTGTTGCGTTGGTATCTGCCAAAATATAGCTAATTCTTTCTTGCGGATAATCAGGGTCGACTGGCACATACGCTCCTCCTGCTTTTAAGATAGCAAGTATGCCCGTTACCATTTCTATTCCTGGCTCTACGCAAATTGGTACAAGTGTTTCCTGCCCGACACCTTTCATTTGTAAGTAGTACGCCAGTTGATTAACTCTTTCATTTAGCTCCCTATAAGAAATTTGCTGATCTTTAAAAACAAGTGATATTCCTTCGGGTGCTTTTAATACCTGCTCTTCAAATAAGTTTACAACGGTCTTGTCGGATAAACCTTGAACTTGCGTATTGTTAAATCCGACAATCAATTTTTGCTCATCTGCTTTCGAAAGTATTTTTAAATGCCCTATCCTCTGGGTTGGTTCTCTTACAATTGAGTTAAGCAATTCTTTGTACTGCAACACCATTCTTTCAATAGTTTCTGCCTTATATAAGTCTGTGCAAAATTCTACTGTTCCATGAAGGCCGTAGACAGTTTCAGTTATAATAAAAGTAATATCAAATGATGCGGTAGTATGTTCATACTTCTCCCAAGAAAGGGTAGCTTCACCTAAATGAAATTCAGGAACTTCCGGCGTATTACGCAAAACAAACATAACCTGAGCCAATGGAGTGCGGCTCATGTCTCTGTCCTTTACAATCGCATCAACCACTTTTTCAAAAGGTACCTCCTGGTGTTGGTAGGCTTCCATTGTTGTAGTTCTTACTCTTTGCAGTAGCTCAATAAAGGAAAGATCTTTATTTAACTCAGTACGTAAAACAAGGGTATTTACAAAAAACCCGATTAGTTGTTCCAACTCTTGCTGTTGACGCCCCGCTATTGGACTGCCAACGCAAATATCATCTTCACCACTGTAGCGGTGCAACAGTACTTTAAACGCTGCCAGCAGGGTCATAAAGACTGTTTTCCCTTGTTGCCGACTTAATTGTTGTAAATTATCCGATAAATTTTTATCAATTAAGAACGACGTTATTGCACCTTTAGAACTTTGAACAGCTGGCCTCGGGTAATCAGTCGGTAATGGTATTGGTGTTACTCCGTTCAGTTTGCTTTTCCAATAATCCAATTTGCTTTCCAGAACCGCCCCGTCTAAATATTTTCTCTGCCAGATGGCATAGTCGGCATATTGTATTGGAAGTGGCTCCAACTCCAATTTGCTTCCATCCTCAAAAACGCTATAAAGCTCTACTACTTCTTTTACCAATACAGATCTTGACCATGCATCGGAAACGATGTGATGCAGCGTTACAACAAGCACGTGTTCTTCTTCGCTTAGCGCTACCAGGTCTGCCCGCAGCATGTGGTCTTTGGACAGATCGAAAGGACGAGCGATGAGCTGCTGGATGTATTGTTGTAACTCTTTACCGTTATCACTGTTTTCGCCGTATGACAGGTCTTCT
>JBBPZJ010000275.1:0-7577 GCA_038199395.1 Chitinophagales bacterium | reverse complement strand
AAGGGTAACAGTTTATTACCATACAAAAGACCTGGCCCTGTTTATTTCGGAAACTACAAAAAACTCATATAACAGGTTGGGCAAATTTGGTTTTCGGGATTATCATAAAATTCCGGCACATATTTACAGTGTTGATTGTTCGGCTATAAAGGATCAGGCTGGTTTGCAAAATAAGTTAGTTGAACATTGGTATTATACAGAAAGTCTCAAAGCGGTTAATGACATAACTGAAGTTTTAAAAGGAGTAAGAATTGAAGATTTAATTGATAACACACGAACAGCCATTCCATCAATTCCTATTCAATTTAGGTTAATTGTGTAACGTTGTAACACAACATTTTACTTAACATTAAAAAACCCACAACCCACTCAACCAAATCAACCACTTCACCTATTTCCTTTTATAAATAACAAGAGTCGTTGCAACGGCTTCTTAATAGTACCACTACCTATGGCGTAATAATCTTCCTATCACAAAGTCGAGAAACAGTTACAACCAGGTATTGCAACTGCGGCAATAAAAGAGTAGTTTGTACCGGAACATTAAACATCCCATTATGCTTGCCATTGATTTTTCGATTGATCTCCATTGCCATCCTACCCTTAAACCTTTGGGCCATTCTGCTGGTGGTAGTCAATCTGGTAATCCCGATGATAGAAGTAGTTTGTGGTTTTATGATCCGCCTTCCCTATCGGATAAATTGCTAAATGAAGTGATTAGTGTTACCAAATTTTCACAGGCAAATTTCACGGCCGCAGCTTACGGAAAAGTATGGGTGTTGGCTGTTGCTTTGGGTACGATCGAAAAGTGGTTCTTTAATAATAAACTTGGAACGGGAACAGTTGCAGATGTAATGGAAAACTTTGCTACTGAAGTTGGCGAAGCGCGAATAAATGAAATTCAGGGTATCCAGGATTATTTTGAGGACCTGCAAAAAGAGTTTTCATTTTTGGAGCAGGTGAACAATACCGTAGTTACTATTCATGGGCATAGATACGCTTATAGCATTGTACATAGTTTTAGTGAGCTGAACGCTCTTGCCGCTGCAAATGCCCAGGCTTTACAAGAAGCGTCAGGTGATGTGCTGCTACAAATCGCTATCATCCCATCGGTCGAAGGCATGCACGTGTTAAACTGTGGTTTAGATCCTGCCCGTAGTCCTGACAATATAAAGGCTGACCCGGAAGTAATTAAAGCAAATGCCAGGGCTTTAAAACAACATGCCCATAAGCCTTGGTTCGTTACATTTTGCCATCACTTTTATAACGAGCTATGCGGGCATTCCGAAAGCCTGAAAGGCATTATAGCTAAGAATTGCGATCAACGGTTGGGGATCGATACAGGTTTTACCTCGCTTGGTAAAGAGGTGCTGGATATATTGCTTGACAACGCTGATGGTAAAAGAATTCTTATAGATACTAAACACCTGAGCCCGGTCGCAAGGCAGCAGTTTTTTGAAATGCGAAAGAGTAAATATCCGGGCATTCCAGTCATTATTACTCATGGTGTATGTAATGGATTGCCAAATGTGGGCACAACGAATTCTGCTCATCCTGAATTAGGAAGTACTTTCAATGCTTCTGAGATCAATTTTTATGATCATGAGCTCATTGAGATGGTACAATCAAATGGCATTATGGGTTTGCAATTGGACGAAAGGAGGGTTGCAAACGAGGAAACTATTAAGAATACCAGGCATTCCCTTTTTAGAAATAAGATTATGCACTACAGAAGCGAACTTGTGTGGAAGCAGGTACAATACATTGCAGAATTGCTTGATGAAAATGGTCTCTTCGCCTGGGGTAATCTGGCAATTGGTTCTGACTATGACGGTATTGTTGATCCATTAAACAGCTTTTGGACAATGGAGCAATATCCTGATTTGAAATCGTACCTGGAAAGACACGCATTTAACTATATGCGGGATAACAGCAGCAGGCTGAAAAACGATTTCAATAAGATTAGTGCTGACATAATAGTTCAAAATATTTTCCAAACAAACGCCTGGAAGTTCTTTGAACGTTGGTTCTAATCAGCCTTACAATTTAATAACAGCGGTGCAAAAAGATAACGTTTAATTTGGTGTTGCGATCTAAACCAAGCCCCTTCTTACACTTGTACGATGCTAATGACACGAAGAAATAGAGTTATAAAACTGCTAAGAAAAGCTCAACAGACTATCCTCCAGTACATGTGAGCACACTACAGTGCCCAATAAAGAACAAATGGTGACATATAAATAGATATTTTCTCATCTACCCTAACAATTGAATATTTTGATTAGTTACTCAAATGCGGTTAAAATTAAAATCTTTATTTATGCTTACTATATCAAACAATTATTTCCGACCTTGTCGTAGCAGCGCAGCCGTTGCAAAGTGTTGTCACCTGGCAACCGAAGCATGGGGCCGGGCAACCACCACGCACTGCAGTTGTTGGTCAAAAGACACAACAACGGGTTAGCTGCCAGCGAGCCGGGACCACTACAACTGATCGCAGGTGATTCACCGTGTCATCACCTTAACCACAGGTACGTTTAGATAGCAAAGCACAACCGTTTGGCTGCCCACGCCACTGTCGTTCCTCACAACACCCAACGACGACTCTGCTTAGCCTTTATAATGAGATAAAAACTCAAAAATGCACTTCTCCTAACTCCTAAAATCTACATGACGAATACTTATACTCTTCAGAAAATTTACACAACTTCCAATGTGCTTGCGTCTGATTTCTGTGCTGTAAACGAGCTTTTGCATAAAAACAGGCCTGCTCCATAAGTCAACGCTTAAAGATTCCTTTTCCAGAACTGATATTCCCTGTCCGAAGCTATTACTTTGTAGCTTTCCAGCGCTGCACTACTTGTATCAATAAGTCGGAATCTCTTTTTTGTGCAGTTAATCTTAAAAGCTTTGCCGTACTTTATGTTTTACATTCTTATCCTGGATTTGCCATATGAGATGGATAGGATTTGGCATTATGACAAAACCATAGTTGATCACTCTGCCGTCAATCACAAGAAACGGTAAGCTTTCAATAATAATATCCTTCATGCTATCATCTCAAGCAAATGCTTCCACTCCAAAATTGTAGCAGTAAAGAATTGAGGATATTGATTGGAAATTATTTTATCCATAGTCTAACTTGCGGCAGAAAAAAAGTAAGGTTCTTATTTTTCAAAAAGTGGAGCTAATCAACCTGCGCTCAGATGCTGAGTTGCAGGCACAAGACCTGAAACGGTCTTAAAGGCAAATAATCAATTACATTAACAGGAGGGGTAAGGTCAGAAAGATTTGCTACATCTTATTAACTTGTAATATTACTCTGAATAATTCGTTACATACAAAAAGCAGTTAAAAAGATTTACAACGGTCTGTTTTATCAATGAGAATTACGCTTGTTAAATCCTGCAGGTATTGCATCTCTAACCGTATTTTTGCTCACCTAAAAACTTTTAAGAACGTTTGATGCAAACCTTTACCCGCCGTTTTACAATATTATTTTTCGTTTCATTGCTTGTCGTTTTTTCAACCAGAGCGCAAGCACAACAAAGCTCAGTTACTGTTTCAATTATCAATACCAATAAACAACCTTTGCCTTTTGCAACCGTAAAAGCGATAGCTGTAAATGACACGCTAAAAAGCCTTGTGAAGGTTACCGATAGCAGCGGTACTACAATTTTTCAACTTTCCCCGGGTCTTCATTATATTCTTACTGCATCGTCAGTTGGATATGTAACTACGGAAAAGAAAATTTTAGTTACAGGAGAAAATTCTTTTACTATAACAGTAAAATCTACTAATGCAGCTTTAAGTGCAGTTACTGTCACCACAACAAAGCCAATCATGCGGCAGGAAGATGACAAGACAATTGTAGACCCCGAAAACCTGGCAGCAAGCAGTACCAATGCTTTCGAAATATTAGAAAAAACGCCCGGTCTTTTTGTTGACCAGGATGGAAATGTTTACCTAAGCAGCACTACGCCCGCAAAGATTTATATTAATGGACGTGAGCAACGGATGAGCGCCACA
This sequence comes from Chitinophagales bacterium, assembly GCA_038199395.1. GTDB lineage: Bacteria > Bacteroidota > Bacteroidia > Chitinophagales > Chitinophagaceae > Segetibacter. The sequence goes on along the minus strand of JBBPZJ010000275.1, from coordinate 3,548 downwards.
GATATTGCAACTATGCTGAAAAGCCTTCCACCAAATTCTATTTTAAATATCGAAATACTACGCACGCCATCTGCCAAATACGACGCTAGTGGAGGCGGAGGCATCGTAAATGTAGTACTTAAAAAAGGTGTACGCATAGGGCTAACGGGTAGCGTAAATACAGGGTTTAACCAGGGAGTATACGGCAACCAGTTTGTTGGTTTAAATTTAAACAACAGCTCCGGAAAATTCAATTCATACATTAACTTGCAATACAGCAGGCGACATAGTTACGATCAAATTAAAACAGACCGTTTATTTGCTGCAGACTCCATTTTAAAACAAGATGCATTTACCCGATATCCTGCAAGTAGTTTTTACACAGGCGTTGGTTTCGGCTATGAGTTCAGTAAGAAGTGGGACATAAGTTATGATGGCAGGATTAACCTGAACAGGTCGGAAAATAATACTGTCAATGGCTCTGATATAACAAAGCTTAGCACAAGTGAAGTAATTACGAGTAATATTGCGAATGTTGAAACCAGTGCAAGAAGCACGTCTATATCTCAAAGTATCTCCTCGAAATTTAAAATTGACACTCTTGGTTCAGAATGGACGACCGATGTTTCTTATACCGTCAACCCCAATTCTTCCAACCAGGATTTCATTACCAGCTTTATGATCCCTCGTCGTTCTCCTTCTGTAGGAAATGGTGATGTAAAAACACAGTTTAATTTCTTCAGCATTGCATCAAATGCATTATTCAAATTGCCAAAAAAGTTTATAATAGAAACAGGCCTTAAATCAACAGTGGCAAAGTTTAATAATAATGCTGATTACATTAAGCTGCTAAATGGAAGTGCTGTTATTGATAATTTTAGAACCGCAGCCTTTAGGTACAACGAAAACATTAATTCAGCCTATTTCCAGGCATCGAAAAACATCAGGGGAATAATTATTAAAGCTGGGGTAAGAGCAGAAAATACAAATATGGAAGGAAACCAACTGGTTCCAAAAGACACTTCATTTAATATACATCGTACCGACTTGTTTCCTTACATCTATTTAAGCAGGGGGTTAATGACAATCATGGGTTATGAATTAAAGGCTTACCTCGTTTATCGGCGTACTATCAGCCGGCCTTCTTACGATTTGTTAAATCCCTTTCCACGGTATATTGACCAATATCTTTTTGAAACCGGTAATCCTGCTTTAAGGCCTCAATTTACCCAGAACTACGAAGCTAACATATCGGTAAATGAAAGGCCCATATTCGCCCTTGGTGTTAATGACACCAAAGATATTTTTACCAATGTTATATACCAGGCCGATAGCAGTAAAAGCCTGGCCTACAGAACGTATGATAACCTGGGTACTAATAAAGAAACCTATTTTAGAATTGTTGGAGCCATCCCCGGAAGAAAATACTTTGCAGTAGCAGGTGCCCAATACAATCATAACTTTTACCAGGGATTGTATGAAAACAAGCCCCTTTCTTTTAAACGTGGAAGCTGGTCGGTTTTTACCTATCAAACATTTAAGGTAACACCTACAACGCAACTTTCTTTAAATGGCTTTGCAAGGTTCAACGGGCAGTTACAGTTCTACGAATTGAGTTCTTTCGGCTCTCTTAATTTTAGTATTAATAAGCAACTATTTAATAAGAAGATGATGGTTTCTTTAAGTACAACAGACATTTTATTTACCAATAATAATAAGTTTAATCTTAAACAAGGCAGTGTTAATGCCCGGGGATACCGGGAAGCTGATACCAGGCGTTTCGGTTTAAATATCAGGTACAATTTTGGGTTTAAGAAAAAAGAAGATACAAACATTTTTAACATAGAAAGTCCGGAAAAAACCAATTAGTTTTGTCTTTTTAGCAATCAAGATTGTTGTTAATTTGATCAATTCCATCCTCTGAATTTTTTTTACTTTTCTGTAACTACTGCTTTTGAGTAGGAAAGCTGTTTAACAACCTTTTCCGGAACAGGTTTAATTTATGAAACAGTTTTGCCTGTGATCGTATCATTTAAATTAATTCGCCTGTATATCCTGGCAAGGTGTTGTCACCTGCAACTGAAGCATGGGGGAGCGAGCAACCACACGCACTACAGTTGTTGGTCAAAAGACACACAACAACGGCTTAGCTGCCACCGAGCCGAGGCCAACTACAACTATCGGAAGGTGATGCAACGTGTCATCACCTTAACCTCAGGTGCGTTTATTTAGATAGCAAAGCACAACCGTTTGGCTACGCTCTGTCGTTCCTCACAACACCTAACGACGGCTCTGCTTAGCCTTCATCATGAGATAGAAACTCAAAATGCACTTCTCCTAACTCGTAAAATCTACATGACGAATACTTACACTCTTCAGAAAATTTACACAACTTTCAATGTGCTTGTGTCTGATTTTTGTGCATGTAAACGAGCTTTTGCATAAAAACAGGCCTGCTCCATAAGTCTATGCTTAAAGGGTTCCTTTTCCAGAACTTTTGACTTTTTTGAAACATGTTGCCGTACCTTTTTCTGCTGATTATATGTGGTGTTTTTCAGCTCGGTTTTTTTTTCTGTTTTTGAATGATGGCAGATAAGGTATTCATTTTGAGAAGCAAGGCCGGGAGTTCTGAGACTAGGGATTTTAATATTTTAAGGAGTAAAGAAAATCTGTACAACGGTACGCCCAGCAGGCGGAACGATGTCACCATAGTAGTAATTCAGTTTGGCTACAAAAACCCACTTCTTTATCGTATGTTTATTTTAAAACATTCGCATCTCTATTAAAATACAACCCGGTAAGTGTTTATCTGATACGCATTCATAGTTAATGGCAGATTTCCATTTTCTGGTTTCAATACTGTGTCATCTGTTTCAATATGTGTAGTCTTCCAGGCTTTTAAAATTGGTAGCTAATTTAAGTGATGGCTTTGCGGCATCTTTACCCATATTCCAGAACCTCGTTATCAGACCATTTCCAATTCCATCTTCCGACGGCTTTACGCTCCATAATACAACATTGGGATTACTAACACTAAGTAAAGAAAACGAGTTTCCCCTTTTAGCTGAAGCGTTTCCGGTTATCATTGCTGCTACCAACCGATTCTGGTGCTCCAAAGAAAACTTCATTGCTTTAGTTGCATCAAAGGATTCCGCATGTGTTGTAAGAGCGAACTGGTAGAGAAAATCGGTTTGTCCAAACTGATTATAAATTCCCATCATTACGGTATCCTTCCAATTTTTAGGAATTACTGAATAAGGATCTGTTTGCCCGCCTGCAAGTGCATTTAACTGGGTTGAACCTTCCCAAAGAGAGTCGGCAGTACTGTTGCCTAATTTAAAAAAACTGCAATCAACATTAGATAAGGTAATGCCGTAAGCGTTATTGCTCATATCAGCAAAATGGTTGAAAGTTTGCCAATCGTAACGGGCATTTGCAGTAGCGGCATAATGACCGCCATTCGTTTCTTTTTTTACAGTAAGAACAGAACCGAGTTCTTCATGGCGTGTAGTTTGATTGTCGAGGTCAAAAGAAAAAGCCCATGTTTTTAAGTCTTTATAATTTTCCTT
>JBBPZJ010000274.1:0-6010 GCA_038199395.1 Chitinophagales bacterium | reverse complement strand
CTGCGTGATAAAGGCGATGTTAAAAGCCGGAACAGTGTGCGAAAGAAAGCGGTTTCTGCTTCAGGTGCAACAGTCATTGATTTTAAATCAGGAATAAATAACCAAACAGATGACATTCGCACAAAGGCAACGATAGACGAATATTGCTCTGATAATTTTATTATTCCTTCCTTAATTAAATTTAAACTCGACGAAACCGATCTCAGTGTTTTATATGGAGCCAAGGGAGTGATGCAAAAGTATAAACCCCAGGTATTAATTGAATGTTTTGAAGGAAGAACAACCCGCCATACGCTTACTGCCACTTTTAAATTTCTTGCTGACCTGCATTACAATGGCTACTTCATTTTAGATACTATCAAAATACCTTTAGCAAATTTTGACTTTAATACTTATCAAAATGAAGTGCTCGGATTTTACTGTAACAATTTCATCTTCGAATAACGCTTAGCATTGTTTTAAATAACTCTTAAAGAACCACTTTTTATTAGCAGAGGCGGGTGCAATAAAAAAACCTCAAATGATATTTTTGAGGCTTTTAATTGTATCATAGAAATTTGAAAATTGACGAGGGGGCGACTACGGGTTTGTGGTTGTTGTAGTGGTTGTTTTTGTTTCTTTAACTGCACCGTTGTGCTTTCCCTTTTTCCATCCGTTATGTTTTTTTGTCGTACTCATCTTCACCCCCGGGTTACTATTGGTAGTAGTCGTCTTTTTATGCTCGGTGTGCGTTTGTTTTGTTTCTGATGTGGTTGTTTGAGGTGTTTGTGCAGAAACAAATGCAACTGAAGCAATGAACATTAAGCTCGCAATAATCTTTTTCATAATTAAATATTTTTCTTCTCTTATAACAAAAGAGATACCATAACAAAAAATTAAAATTTGTTGCTGCAATTGTAGATTTACTCTAAGCTGTTTATAGTAAAGAGCAATCAACTAATTATACCTCGGTACATCTCTTAAGAGGAAGGCAAACAACCGACGCAAACGGGTTGGCTACTTATAAATCTATTTTCCCCGGTTAGTATTCAGGAGGTGCACCTCACATTCATGTGCATTTATATAGCGCCAGCCGCTCTTCTCTAATGATCACCCAAATTGCTTTTCCAACAGATGTTTGTGATACCGCATATACAACAGCAGCAGATTACAAAAGCAGGGGAAAGCAGGATACATCAAACGCAACTGACAACGTTTTTTCTGCTTCTTTAGCAAGCGAACTAGCCACTGTTTCGGGTAGCGTTTCAACGGACTATGCACTTACTCACCTTGTTACAGTGAGTGTGTGATTGTACTTTTTTTAAGTTTTATTTAAACCTGATTCGTGTTACTTTTTACCCTGGTGCAGGTCTGATATATAACAGTTCTTCAAAAGACTATAAACAATAGAATCGATAATAAATAAAAGGTATATTTTATGAGCCAGATTAAGGAAATACTAGAAGAGGGAGTTTCACAAACACTATTAAGTTTACTGACAAATGACACCTGTTAAAAATTACAGTGTCAACTAAATATTGTTTTAAGAACCGCTAATAACTAAGGCATCATAATAAGGAGATGCCTTAGTTATTTTAGCTATACAAGGTCTAAATGCAGGTGCAACAACCTGTCTAACTCTTCGCAAAGAGTCAATATAGACAGGGAAAAACTCTTACATGCCCGTTAATTACAAACACTTCTGTTTACCATTTCTAAAGACTACCAAGTAATGAGCAGCCAGCATAAAACAAAATTTTCCTGGCTGATGAGAGAGGCTGTAGTGAAACCGACAGTTATAGAAGCTATCACACTTTTAACTACGGAAGTTATTTTAATCTGCACAAAGAGGCATTTGATCAGTTACATGTATTGAATGACGAGACACTTGGTGCAGGCCATACCTACGAAATACAAGTTAAGCAGCCAACCCTTGGTGTGTGGCTGCCGGTAGTAGGTGCAATGTCTTATAGAGAAGATAGCGGAACTGAAACAACAGTTAGTCCCGGCAACTTAGTTGTTTCTTATTTAACCCGGTATTCCTCAGCTCAGATTTCAAATCCTTACCAAAGAGATTTAATTGGATTACTTGATGTAAGATTTAAAACGCCGGTGACAACAACTTATTTTAACCAAAGCTTTTTCAGTTTGATGTAAACGCAAAATATCAATATCCTTATTCCTGTAATTACACCGTCGCTTCTAACAACTCCTGTATTGGTGCCGATTATTTCCATTGGAAAATTTGAGGGAAGAAAAGAAGCGGTTGTAAACCAGAAGATACAAAAAGGAAACTGTTTCTTTTTATTATTCAGGGAGCTTTTGAAGTACAAGGCCGGTTGCTGCACCCACGAGATGGGCTGGCGATGTGGGATGGTTCAGAAGACATCGAACTGGAGGCGTTAAGCAATGAAGCAATTATTTTAATGATCGAACAAATCGAAGAATAAGTCTTCTTTCAATACAAAACTGTTACTATATCTGATCTCAAACTCCTGTTAAATTCCTGCTCAAAGAATTTTTAAATCTTTCACCATATTTCCGGTTTAGCCGGTTCTTTTCCGGTTCATCGCATTTTTTTTCCGATTTGCAGCATTCTCAAAAAACAAGGACCTGGCCAGGATATTTTTGTTTTATCAAAGAGATACAGGGCAAAACAGATTGCAAATGGTCAACCTCTTTGAAAAATTTAAGATGAAAAAGACTTTACTTGTAATTGCGGCTTTCATTTGTTCCTTACAACTGATGGCTCAACCTCCTGCCGGTTCTCCTGGTCAAAGACCAGCCGGATTTTCTTTACCTGACAACGGACACCTTTTTGGCAAAGTTGTAGACTCTTTAGGCAAAGCGATAAGTGAAGCCTCAGTGATCGTGCTTCGCACCCGCTTTGATTCTGCGAGCAAAAAAAGTAAAGATGTTTTGGTAAAAGGTACTACAACAGCAGGCAACGGTGACTTTAGTATGGAAAACCTTCCTTTGATGGGTAGACTGAAATTGGTAATTTCCGGTACAGGGTTTAAAGAACTAAAACAAGATTTCTCTTTCATGCCTGCAAGAGATCCTAAAGCACAGCAACCAAACGCTGAGCCGTCAATGCCACGGGGAGCAGGCGCAGCATCGACAGAAAAAGACCTTGGCAAACTCGTGTTGCAGACAAGTGTAAAACAATTAGAAGCTGTAACGGTAACAACAACAAGCGGACGGCTGAAAATGGATATAGATAAAAAAGTCTTTAATGTAGAAAAAAACCTGGTAACAGCCGGTGGTACAGCATTAGATGTAATGAAGAATGTGCCATCAGTAAATGTTGATATAGACGGAAATGTTGCTTTAAGAAATAGCTCACCGCAAATATTTGTAGATGGCAGGCCTACCACGCTTACTTTAGATCAGATACCGGCAGATGCTATTGAAAGTGTTGAAGTAATTACAAATCCATCTGCAAAATACGATGCATCCGGAGGAGGAGCAGGTATCTTGAATGTTGTTTTAAAGAAAAACAAGAAGACAGGTTATAACGGCAATATCAGGGCAGGCATTGACAAACTTGGCGCTGTGAATGGTAGCGTTGATTTCAATGCAAGACAAGGAAAAGTGAACTTTTTTGGCAGCTTAAACTTGAACCAAAGAAAGTCGAACACGTTAGGTAATGTAAGAAGGACAAATCTTACCGATACTCCCCAAACAATTATCAATCAAAATAACGTTGACAAATCTACCGGCCGTTTCATCTTCGGTCGTGGAGGTCTGGATTATTTTGTTACTAATCGCACGACCATTTCACTTGCAGGCTTTAAGGTAAACGGTAAGTTTAACCCCGGAGAATTAATTAATATCACAACGGATAGTATTTTTAACAGTGGTATTAAAAGGAGTTTTAGCGATCGTATTTCGAGCGGTACCAGAAGCTTTAACGGACAAGGCGCTGCATTTGGCCTAAAGCAACTATTTGCAAAAGAAGGAGAGGAATTAACTGCAGATGTAAATTATTTCAGTGGTAAAAATGAGATGGCCTCGTTATACACGACCAACAGGTACATGGGCCTGGCAGAAAGCACAAAACAATCGACAGCGCTACAGCAATTATTAGGTTCCGGCACCGATTACAATTATATTCTTCAAACTGATTTTGTCAATCCTATTTCATCTGTTACGAAACTTGAAGCAGGTGTAAGGGCTTCCATTCGTGGAAGAGAGAATAATAACAGTAATTACTTTTTTGACAATAGCATCAACGATTATAAACTAATTCCTTCTACATCGAGCAATTACAAAAACACCGACAATGTATATGCAGCATATGCAAGTATCACGAGTAGTATCAAGAATTTTGGCTATAAAATTGGTCTTCGTGCAGAAAGTTCAAACTATACAGGTGAGTTAACACTACGGGCGAAAAATTTAGCAGTAGATACCCGGTAAGTTTGTTTCCTTCTATATTTTTAAGTCAGAAACTAAAGGGCGACCAGGAAATTCAGTTAAGTGCCACACGCCGTATTAACCGGCCAAACTTTTTCCAACTAATACCCTTTGCAGACTATACTGATGAGTTGAACATTACCAAGGGAAATCCGGCGCTTGTGCCTGAATTTACTTCCTCGCTGGAAATGTCTTATTCGAAGCAATTCAACAAAAACCACAACATTTTAACTTCCGCTTACTACAAAAAAACTACTGACCTTATAACCCGTTATCTCGACAAGGGTATAAATCCTTTCACCGGAAAAGATGCTATCATAAGCACTTACATCAATGCAAATTCAAGTGCGTCTTATGGAATGGAGTTTACTTCACAAGACTTCCTTACAAAATGGTGGGATGTAACTACTAACGTAAATGTGTATAATTCAACCATCAATGCTACTAATGTAACAGACATGGCAGCAAGTAGCATGTGGAGTGTACTAGGTAAATTAAATAGCAATTTTAAACTGCCCGCAGATTTTACAGCTCAGCTTTCGGCAACTTATCAATCAAAAACTAATCTGCCTCAGGGCGGTGGTGGTGGCGGTTTTGGCGGAGGTCCTCCAGGTGCGAGAGGAGGTGGTGGTCCTGGCGGCGGAGGATTTGGACAAGCTCAAAGTGCTGCTCAGGGCTATATAGAACCTTTCTACGGAATTGATATCGCCATCAAAAAAACATTTTTAAAAACCAAGGCGGTTTCGGCAACTCTTAGCTTGAGCGATATTTTTAGAACCCGCAGCTTCAATCAATATTCCGAAAGCGAGTATTTCACGCAGTATTACAATCGACTACGTGACCCTCAAATGATCAGACTTACATTGGCTTATCGCTTCGGTAAAATAGATGCCTTATTGTTTAAGCGTAAAAACAATCAAACGGGCCAGGGAGCTACAGAAGGTATTGGCCAGTAACGATACGTGAGCACTGGATTGTAAAAAAGAAAGCAAAACGTTTTTTGTGATTCATAAGGATTAGCAATCAAAAAAGGAGGGCAATTTCTATTGCCCTCAATTATTTAGCAGGTTTTCTATTTCGATAGCTAAGGGAACAAAAATATCAATCCGCATCCATCGAATTAACTCAGGCATATTTACAGTATTACATCTATTTAGGTGAACGGATTAAAAGAAAGTATAACGATTAAAATTTATGAACTTAGCAGAGGAATAAGCAACCGATTTTTTAGTCACAGACATATACTTTCTGCCTTTTTACCAACATGAATTGTGTTAAGCGCATTGTACTAAATTAACTTACAACGAAGGAAGCAAAAATGAAAGAGTTTAATGGAGCTGGCTCAATAGTAACGACGCCTACGGTGGTTGGAAAACTATCGAAAATTACAATGAAGACCTTTCAAATACACAACAAGTGGTTTAGAGCTTTGTTGCATGTAGCAGCATGGGTCATCATTTTTTCATTGCCTTACCTTTTAAAATCGCCTTACGAACAGCAAAAAATCAGGCGACCCGATACGCAGGGCTTCTTATATCTTGACGGAATCACCAACATCTTTTGGGTCGGCGTATTTTATTTAAACGCATTTTATCTTACTGAACGCTTCATT
>JBBPZJ010000273.1:0-3419 GCA_038199395.1 Chitinophagales bacterium | reverse complement strand
CAAAAATTTATATCGAAGGCATGAGCCCTAAACCGCATCAATGGGAGCCAGCTGAAAAATATCTGAATGAATTCAGGCATCCACTGTCTAAAAGTTATAATCCGGAGCCGAGAAAATCAGCCATTCGCGGTCATGGTGGCAACGGCACAAAGCTTCCATTAACATGGCATCTCCTGGTAAAGGCTTTAAGAGAGAATAAAATGCCCTATTTCGATGTCTATGATTCTGTTACCAGCAGTGTAATCTTTCCATTGTCAAACCAGTCTGTTGCCGCAAAAAGCAAAGCAATCGATGTACCTGACTTTACAAAAGGAAAGTGGAAGACCCGGGCACCCTTAACATTTAATATAGTCTAACCCTTTGGGTTATTTTCCTTTGTACTTTGATCTTACATTGTTGTACTTGTCCCGCTACTGGCGCATCAGCAACTTGAACTTTCGGTCTTGTATTCAGTAATCAACTTAACACACTAACCAAAGACATCAATGGGTATAATTAACTTTCGAACCATTAGAATTGCAAACCTTCTATGCCTGTTGCTGCCTGCACTTTCGGTTTCGTTTCAATATTGCACCGGCAGCAATAATTCAGAACCAGCAAAGAACCAGCAGGAGATATCGAAAAAAGATACCAATGAAGCATATTATGCTGAGGCTGATTTTCCTAAAGTGAAAAAGTTCAACACTCATGTACATATCAGCATCTTTGATTCAAATTTTATAAAACAGGCAGCTTCTGATAATTTCAGATTGTTAACTGTAAATGTTGCCTCACCCACATCACCTGCTATTGATAAGCAGCAAGAGGTGGCACTTAGCCTGGTGAAAGCTTATCCTGAAAATATTTTATACGCTACCACTATTTCTGTTGACAACTTTAATTCGCCCGGCTGGCAGCAAAAGACACTAGAGTATTTAAAAACTTCCTTTCAAAAAGGAGCTATAGCTGTGAAAGTCTGGAAGAATATAGGGATGGATCTTAAAGATAAGAATGGCAAATTTGTAATGATAGACAATCCTGCATTCGACCCCATTATCGATTTCATCGAAAAGAATAATATCACACTGATCGGGCACCTGGGAGAGCCACGCAATGCCTGGTTGCCGGTAGAGCAAATGACCGTTTCAGGAGACAAAAAATACTTCGCAGCACATCCCCAATACCATATGTATCTTCATAAGGAATATCCCTCGTATGAAGACCAGGTCGCTGCCCGTGACCACATGCTTGAGAAACATCCCAACATAAGATTTGTAGGAGCGCATCTGGGCAGCCTTGAGTGGAATACCGATGAACTGGCTAAGCGGCTCGATAAGTTTCCAAATATGGCTGTTGACATGGCAGAGCGTATTTCTCATTTTCAATACCAGGCTGTAACTGACTGGAAAAAAATTCATGACTTTTTTATAAAATACCAGGATCGGCTTATTTATGCAACCGATGAAGGTGTACGGGCAAATTCCAATCCTGTTGAAGTTAGCAAAGTGGCACATGAAAACTGGCTGAGGCATTGGAAGTTCTTTACTTCCGGCGAAAAAATGAAAGTTCCTAAAGTAGAAAAAGAATTTAATGGACTGAAGTTGCCAAAGGAAGTTGTTGATAAAATCTATTTGAAAAATGCAGAAAAATGGTTTCCTCCCATTACAAAGTTAATAAATGGATAAGCTGTACCAGGTTAATGAATTGTGGATGGTAAAAATTAGAACTTATACCTACATAAGTTTATTTAGTCTATTGGTGTGTTTTATGTCTTGCACCCATGCAAAGAATAGCTTGATGGTAAAAACTAACTCAAACTCCTTTTATTCGGTAGAAGATTTCGCCGCAGTAGAAAAGTTTGATACACACGTCCATTTAAACACTTATGACACACCTTATATAGAACAGGCAGCGGCAGATAATATCAGGTTGCTTGATATTGTCGATGACAGACCTTTTGGAATACCGATGGCAGAACAAGAAAAAATTGCCATCCAACAAATAAAAAATTTTCCTGGTCGCGTCGTTTATGCAACTACTTTTTCTGTAAAAGATTATAACAGCGATAACTGGCAGCAAAAAACAATTGAAACAATAAAGAAGGCTGTTTTAAACGGAGCGATAGCAGTAAAGATTTGGAAGAACGTTGGAATGGATTTGAAAGACAAGAACGGAAATTTTGTAATGATTGATAATTCAAAATTTGATCCTGTATTAGATTATCTGGCAAAAAATAATATTCCATTGATCGCCCATCTTGCCGAACCAAAAGAATGCTGGATGCCTTTAGAGCAAATGGTTTTACATAAGGGCTATTACAGCCAACATCCTGAATACCACATGTACAAGCATCCTGAATATCCAACCTACCAAGCGCATATGAAGGCAAGAGATAACATGCTTGAGAAACACCCTGATCTTACATTCATCAATGCACATTTAGGCAGCCTGGAATGGAGCCTGGAGGAATTATCAAAAAGGCTGGATAAATATCCAAATATGGCTGCCGATCTTGCCCGTATGCCCGAGTTACACCTTCATGCAAAAAACGACTGGCAAAAAACCCGTGATTTTTTTATCAAATACCAGGACAGGTTGCTGTATGCCACCGACGTGCAAGTAGAACAAACCAAAGATCCAGTTGCAATGAAAAGCCTGGTTCATGAAAGCAGACTGCGTAACTGGACTTTTTTTGCAACAAATGAAATTATGAATGAGAATATTATAGGTGAATTCAAAGGATTAAAATTACCTCGCCAGGTAGTAGATAAAATATATCGCAGAAATGCTGAGAAATGGTTTAGCCGAATTAAAAAAGTACCGGATAACAAATAAGCAATTCCTTCAATAAATCTTAAAATACAAAATGATGAGCGTTGCGCAGGCAATTGATACATCTAAAGCTGACCAAAATGTGTCTGGTGCTGCGGTAAACCCCGCACTGCCATTGCGCAGGGTTGCCTCTGTGGATGTTTACAGAGGTTTTGTTATGTTACTGATGATGGGAGAGGTACTGTCTTTGGAGAGTGTATCAGAAAAACTGCCAGGCAATTCTTTCTGGAGTTTGCTGGCCTTCAATCAAAGTCATGTTCCCTGGACGTGGCTTTCTCTGCACGACATGATACAACCTTCTTTTACTTTCTTAGTAGGAGTGGTGCTGCCTTATTCAATTGCAAGCAGGAGAAATAGTGGTGCCAAACATGGAAATGTAATTTTGCATACGATTAAGCGTTCTCTTATCCTTATTTTCCTGGGTATATTCCTTCGCTCTATGCATGCAAGGCAAACGAATTTTACTTTCGAAGATACCCTTACTCAGATCGGTCTCGGCTATACTTTTTTAGCTAAGTACATGACAAAACATTTATAAATGTAAGAAGCTGGTCAAGATGAACCAATAAAGCATTGGTAATAAACTTCAGTCCATATTTAAAGAAGCT
>JBBPZJ010000272.1:0-7447 GCA_038199395.1 Chitinophagales bacterium | reverse complement strand
TTGTTGTTCATCCAAACCCGGTTGCAGCATTTACAACAACCGATACCGCTGGTTGTGCCCCGCATAATGCCCAATTAAAAGATCTGTCTAATACGCCTACCGGAACTATTGTTCAATGGGAATGGAATATTGGCCCGGGAACTAGTGCCGAACAAAATCCAACTTATTCGTTTAACAATAACGGTAATTATGGCGTCAGCTTACTGGTTACGAATAACTGGGGGTGTAAAAGTAATTTAGCCGAAAAGCAGAATTACATTCATGTGTATGACAAGGTGAAAGCAAGCTTTAGTATTTCTGAAAACTATAGTTGTGATACGCCCTTTGCAGTAAAGTTTGTAAACCGTAGCACCGGTGGAGGAGTCATTTCTTACTTGTGGCTTTTTGGTGATGGAGATTCATCTAAAGAAACGAATCCAATACACAGCTACGTCCATTCAGGTGTTTACCAGGTGCAACTAACAGCAACAAACGGTTCAAAATGTACAGACACATACGCCGTCAACAACAGCGTTTTTGTAGGCAAGACGAGTACGTTAATAAAAGCTGCTGATTCTATTTGTGCGAATACTTCTGTGTTGTTCTCCGGTAGCGTATCAGCCGCATCTTTCAGCAATTTCGTTGGGTGGAAATGGATTTTCCCGGGAGGAACGCAATCATTCAGTCAAAATTCTTCTTATACTTTTTCAAAACCCGGTACGTACGACGTATTACTCATTTCATATTACAATAGTAATTGTCCCGATACAGCTCATCACTCTATTGTTGTAAAACCAGGCCCAAAGCCTGATTTTACAGCAGATAAAACAACCGCTTGCAGTACTCCATCTACCGTTAACTTTTCAAATTTAAGTGAACCTGCAACCGGTTTAAGGTATACCTGGAATTTCGGTGATGGTTTTTCCTCAAACTTACCTAACCCGTCACACAGCTACACAAGCTCCGGTTCTTTTACTGTTACATTAACTGTACAGGATACAACCGTTTTAAATGGCTGTACCACTTTAATGCAAAAGGTAAATTTTATAAAAATTGCAAAGCCAGTCGTAGACTTTACCTACATTCCGCCTGCTGGTTGCACCCCGTTACCAGTGATAACTACTGCAAGGGTAACCAATGCTATTGATCCAGTAGTTAGCTATATCTGGAATTTTGGTACAGGACCTTTATTAACAACTTCTACTATCAATGCAACTCATACTTATAACGCTGCCGGTACTTATAACATTAAGCTTACCATAGTAACGCAGCAAGGATGCACTGACAGCTCAAAATCGAAAGCGGTTTCTGTTGTAGATGTATGCAGCGATGACGGCGGCGGAGGTGGAGGTGGAGGCGGTGGAGGTTTTACGATTAAAAAAACATGTGCCGATAAGTATACTATTAGCTTCACAGACACGGTGAGCAATTCAACAATTATTAGTTGGGATTTTGGTGACGGATCGCCTTTCTATACCACATCACCTTTAAACAATATAGCTCATACTTTTCCAAATAATTCTAAAAATTATATAGTAACCGTTACCCGAAAAGATACCCTTACAAACATTATTTATACCTCTCAAAAGCGCGTTATTATAATCGATGAAAAAGCAAATTTTAGCCCTAATATTATTAATATATGTAAAGATAAAAGGGTAGATTTTAAGACAACAGATATTGATTCGTCTAACATAGATACATATACCTGGGATTTTGGTGACAACTCTCCAAGGGTAACTATTAACAGCAAAAGGTATTACCAGGCTTATGGTGTTTATTTAAACGGGAACACGTTCTACACATTTAAAGAGGCTGGCGAGTATTATGTGAAACTGTTTATCAAAGATAAGTTAGGGTGCATAGATTCTTTTATGTATGCTACACCTGTTGTAGTAAAGGGACCGGTCGCAGGATTTAAAGCTTCTTTAAAAACGAGCTGTGATAAAAATTTTACAGTTGACTTTACTGATACCTCCAAATCAAATGGTACAGTGCCTATACAGGAATGGAGTTGGAATATGGGCAATGGTGTTCAAAAATTAATTTCAGTACCAGATAGTGTAATCCGGCAGGCTTATGTAAACGGCTCCTACTACCAGGAATTCAATGTTGTTTTAACAGTAAAAGACTCACTGGGCTGCCAAAATGCAAGTTCTCAAATCATAAAGAGCTACAACCCCAAAGCAAATTTTTCAAGCAGCGACACTTTGAAATGCGGTAAGCTAGATGTTACTCTTTTCACTAATTCATCGGCCTATGTCCCGGTTTACACATGGTATTACGGTGATGGAACTTTTTCTACTGCGGGCTCCCACACATATCAAAAAGAAGGCATTTATGATATTAAGTTAGTTGTTGTTGACCAAAATGGCTGCCGGGACAGCATGACAAAAAAATCGTTTATAAAACTGGTTAAACCGAAAGCCGATTTTCGTATAACTGACACATCAAAGTGCGGTCCTACATCTGTTAATTTTTTTGACAGTAGTTTGTATGCTACCAAATACAAATGGAGTTTTGGAGATAAAAGTGCTGCGCCGGTAGTTAAAGATATATCTCACCTGTACAATCCCGGTAATTATAATGTAAAGCTGGTAATTGAGGGGATTAGTGGATGCGTTGACTCTATTACCAGGACGGTACGGATAAAAGGGCCTGTAGGTAAGCTCTTTACCTCATCTAATGTTGGCTGTGCACCTTACCGCTTTTCAATGAATGTAAAGGGAAATAATATCAGTGCTTATGCATGGGATTATGGAGATGGTACCCCTGTTTCACCTTCAACCGACTCTATGGTTACCCACATTTTCCATTCAGGTAAGGTTTTACCGAATGTTGTTATGATAAGCCCTGAAGGATGCAGGTTTTTATTAAATGCAGACACAGTAACAGTAGACTCGGTTAAAGCTGCTTTCAAAATGGATAAAAATGATTTTTGCGATACAGGGTACGTACAGTTTCAGAACAACTCTTACTCCGGTACTTTTTCTTCTTTAAAAAACTACAAGTGGAACCTCGGTGATAATTTTGAAGACATTTCACCAGTACCTTCCTTGCATGCCTATAATAATCCCGGCTCTTACAAAGTTTCGTTGGCAATCGAAAGTTCTTTAGGTTGTAAAGACACGGCAGTAGTTGATCGTGCGGTAATTATAAGAAAGAGTCCTTTGGCAACAATCAGTGGAGATAGTGTTGTTTGCCTTGCACCTGCTTCATTGCTACAATTGAACAGTAGTATCAAAACCGATGAGCCCGTCTCAACTTATTCATGGAAGATTGATAACCTGGCTATGAGTAGTGATTCGAATGCTGTAATTAATTACCGTATACCCGGGCAACATGTCGTTCGCCTTAACGTAAAAACGAATACCGGTTGTGAAGCCACTGTAGACAAAAATATTGTTATTGACTCTGTCAAGGCTTTATTTGATATTAACCTAAATACTTTCTGCGGTGCTGGAACGGCGATTTTTAACAATCGAAGCCTGAATGTTTATCCTGTGCAATACCAGTGGCAATTTGGCGACGACAGTATATCAAACAAAGCAAATCCATCACATGCATACACACTTCCCGGACAGTACCAGGTAAAGCTTTTAATGAAAAGCAATGTGGGATGTAAAGACAGTTTTAGCTTACAACAACCAATAAGTATCTATAAACTGCCAATGGTAAGCATTGCTGGTGAATCTGAAAAATGTGCTGAAACCTTAATGCACTATGGTGCCATGGTATCTTCAACAGATAGCATTTCAGGTTATTTGTGGAAGTTGGACAATAATACGGTAAGTAAAAGCAACAGCTTAGATTATTCGTTTACAAAAGCTGGTTCTTATAATCTTGCAGTTACTGTTAATACGCAATATGGTTGTGAAGCAACGGTTGCAAAAAATATTATCATTCATCCATTGCCTGTCCCTCAAGTTTCAGAAGATACTGCAATCTGTATTGGGCAAAGTGTACGATTACATACTACAGGCGGCGTATCATACAATTGGTCGCCGTTAAATAGCTTGCAAAATGCAAATACGGCTGATCCGGTTACTGCTCCGATAAAAAGTACAACATATTATGTAACAGTAACTAATTCTTTGGGTTGTACTCAAAAAGATAGCGTACATATTGTTGTAGATAATAAAGTTAGCTTACAACATAGCAACGACGCTTCGATATGTGTTGGCGAAGCAATTCATCTAATGGCCACTGGCAATACTCAGCATTTTTCATGGGGTCCGTCTGCAGGCCTCAGTAATCCAAACATTGCTAAACCTGTAGCATCACCGATACAAACTACGGTTTATAAGGTTATTGGATATAGTGATAATGCTTGTCCAAATGATACAGGGTTTGTAAAAATTATAGTTGGTAATTTTCCAACTGTAAATCTCGGTCCTGATCTAACAGTGGATGCAGGTTCAACTATTAACTTGAAAGCATTGGTAAGTAACGATGTTGTTAAATATCATTGGGAACCTTCAGTTGGTTTAAATTGCAGTAACTGTTCCTCTCCTCAACTGATTGCAGATAAAGACATCACATATAAACTTACCGTGTCAACTGAATATGGCTGTAAAACAAGTGATGATATAAATATCAGAGTTTTGTGTGGGAAAGGCGCTGTTTATATACCTAATGCCTTTACACCAAACGGAGATGGACTCAACGATGTGTTTTATGTAAGGGGGTACGGTATACAAAGAATAAAGAGTTTTAACATATATGACCGTTGGGGTAAAGCTGTCTACAGCAGGGAAAATATAGTACCAAACGACAGAAATAACGGATGGAATGGGCTTGTAAATGACCAACCTTTATCAGGTACCGCAACATTTGTTTATTTGGTTGAGGTAATCTGTAACGAAGGAAAGACTTTTGTAATGAAAGGAACAGTTGTTTTAATTCGATAAAAATTTCATTTATTACATGGGAAATTAACCGTTGTAATGATACATCTATTTAAATCGTGTATATTATAGTCCTAGTTATAATAGTTGTTGATTTTGAAAAGGCAACTTCTTGAAGACGGCTTTCAGGAGAATTGAGTTGATTTAAACACCTGAGGGTGAACACTCAATGCCCCCTTTCTGACGATTCTTAAATAAAATTCGCATTCGCTTATAAACTTCTAATTAAGCTTTGTGATTTCTCACCTGAATTCTAATACTTTATAAATGATTTGACTAGTCGAATAAATAAAAAAAGTCTGAAGATCAATGACCTTCAGACTTTAGTTTTTTGCAGCCTAAAAAGTGGAGCTGAGCGGAGTCGAACCGCTGTCCAAACATATCTGCCATAAGCCTTCTACATGCTTATTCCGGAATTATTTGTCGGGAAGCAGCCGGAACCGGACAAACCAATTACTTCCTTAGCTGGATGGTCTTACACTACAGTCACAGCCTTCTATAGTGGCAACCCGTTTTGTTTGTTTGATTCGGCGGGGAAGCGTGGTAACAGGTCAACCTGCATTCCCGGCCATAATGGGTGCTAATTCTCTGAATTAGGCAGCCATGGCGTAAGTATTTTCGCCTTTTGTTTGTTGAGCTTTCAGATTAAAGTGCTAATGACACAACGCACTGCATGCTTATACCCACAACAACCTATGCTGTCAAAACCAGGTACAGCCCCGTGTTGTCATGCAAATCTACTAAACTATGTTATTCCAATCGCTATCTTAACGTTTTTATTAAGTCCCATTTATAAATATGCAGCCACTCCCTACACCTGAAGAAACATACAAACAACAGGTAAGTCTTCATTCAGATCTATTAAAAGCTTTAAAAAGAAAGAGAAGTAACATTGGCTGGTTAAGGTTAATTATGGTAGCAGGCATATTATTGTTGATTTACTCGCTGTTTTTCAAAGCCTCAATAATAGTATTAGTACTAATCGCTGCAGGCATTGCAGGTTTCCTCTATGTCATTTCAGTCGATGCAGATAATGGTAATAAAATTGCAGAGGCAGAAAGAATTTTAATTATAAATAACGATGAATTATCTATTATAGCAGCAGATTATTACAACAGAGAAGACGGACTTTCTTATTTGCCTCACGAGCATCCTTATGCCGGTGACATTGACTTGTTTGGCGCTGCATCTCTTTATCAATACATCAATCGCTGTACCTCCGAGCAGTCAAAAAAATTGCTTTCAAAGGTTTTGCTTGAGGCATCTGAAAAAGACGTTATAACCGCTCGGCAGGCGGCAGCAAAGAGTCTTGCCCCCTATTTTGAATGGAGGCAAAAATTGCAATCAGCAGGAATGGCAAATCCCTTAACTCTCCATACTGAAAAAAAAGTACAAACCTGGGTTTCGATGCAGAAACCTTTACAACATTCGTTCTGGAAAGTTTTACCCTTGATATTTACTGTAATTACAATAACCACTCTTGGTGCATACCTATTAGATTGGATTACTGCTTCTGCTTTTTGGCTTTTAATTTTCGTTTACTTTCTTATAGCAAAATATACGAGTAGCAAAGTAATTGAAACCTACCTGGCCTTATCAAAAATTGAGGGTGAAATAAAAACCATAGAACAACAATTGCAATTGGTGGAAGAACTTCCTGCTAGTTCGTCTCTTCTGCACACTTATAAAGATCTTTTGGTTACAAAGGGAAACGGCACGGAAGGAATTAAAGAGTTGAAAGAAATTTTACGGCGATTTGATTTTCGGTTAAACTTAATAGTATTTATGATTTTAAATACGTTTTTTCTTTGGGATGTAAGACAAGCCAACTGCCTAAACAACTGGAAAGATAAATATTCTTTATTTGTTAGAGACTGGTTCGATATACTTGCGAACGTTGAACTAATCAATACCATCGCTACCTTAACCTTTAATCACCCTGATTGGGTTTTCCCATCTATCACCGATGATCATTTTACTCTGTTAGGAGAACAGATAGGCCATCCCTTGATTGACGAGACGAAGCGGGTCACTAGTTCTTTTACCACGAGCGGAACTGGTAAGGTGGCGATTATTACCGGCTCCAATATGGCGGGCAAAAGTACTTTCTTGCGTAGTGTGGCTGTCAACCTGGTGCTTGCGCAAATGGGCGCTCCTGTTTGTGCAACAGCTTTTACTTCTAGTATCGTAAAGTTATACAGCAGCATGCGGATAGCAGATAATCTTGCAGAGAATACTTCTACTTTTTATGCTGAATTAAAAAAGCTGAAGAGTATAATTGACCAGGTAAAGCGACACGAAAAAATATTTGTACTACTCGATGAAATTTTGCGGGGAACAAATTCTCTTGATCGCCATACAGGGTCTGAAGCACTAGTAAAGCAACTGATAAAAGAGCAGGCGGTAGCTGTTATTGCTACACATGATGTCGAACTTGCAAATCTTCAGGAGGAACATGCAAGTGCTATCAGTAACTATCACTTTGATGTGCAGGTAGAAGGAGAGGAGTTGTACTTTGATTATAAATTGAAAAGAGGCATCTGCCAAAGCATGAATGCCTC
>JBBPZJ010000271.1:0-11053 GCA_038199395.1 Chitinophagales bacterium | reverse complement strand
TCGATGTCAGGCTGTCCAATATTAAGATGATAAACCTCAATGCCTTTTTTCTTTGCTGCTTCAGCATAAGGTACCAATTTTCTAATGGGAGATGCCGGCATTAATTGGCCTCGTTGACTAATTGTTAACATGTGACAAAGATAACAGGGTGAATTTTAGTATTATGACTGCAATAAAAAAGCCACCCGGCTGGATGGCTTTTAAAATGTAATGAGAAATTTTATCGACCAGTTTTTGCAGGATCCACTACCTCTCCATCTATGGTTAAAACAATTGGATCGACAACCTTAGCAACTTTTACAGTGACAGTCTTAGTAAAAGCACCAATTGAAGCAGCATTGTAAGTAACTTTTATTTTTTCTGTGGCTCCTTTCGCAACAACTCCTTTTGGATATTCCGGCGTTGTGCAGCCACATCCGGCAACTGCACTTTCTATAACCACGGGTGCGTTTGACGTGTTTTTAAAAGTAAAAGTGTAAGTGGCAGGAACGTCTTTTTTAATTTTGCCAAAGCTGTGTTTTGTTTCTTTGAATTCGATAGGGGCATTGCTTTGTGCAAAAACAGTTGCAATTCCTAATAGTGAGATAACTAAAAAAACTACTTTTTTCATTTTTAAGGTTTTAGAAGGGTGATGACTTATGTAAGATGTTGTTATTTGAAATGATACTATAATTATTTACCAGAGTTCTTTAATTTTTGCACAGCCGCATTTGCAGGAGCTGGAGATTGAGCAACTTTGTATCCTGTACCGTGGAATTTAATTTGCTTCGTTAACCCATTATTGAAAAATATGTCTACATACTTTTCAAAGGCACCGTCAGCATATCCACTAAAACCTAAAGTTACTTTGAAAGTTTCGCCGGGTGCGTAGCTTTTGCCTTGTTCATATTTTGGTGTGGTACATCCACAACCAACTTTTACACTTTCAATTTTTACAGAGTCTGAACTGATATTTTTAATTGGCACATCAAATTCCACCGGTTTCCCATAAGGGATTTTTCCAAAATCGTGATTTTCTTCTTTAAATTCCAGAACTTTGGAAACGTCTGCTTTTGGTTCAGCTTGAATAATTGTAGCAGTAGATGAAGTGGCAGGAGCTTGAGCGTTTACGATAGCAGCAATAAATAAACTGGTAAGAACAAGCGAAATTTTTTTCATTTGAAAAATGATGTTTAAGATTGTAAAGTTATTGTTTTTGGTAAGAAATAATACCGCTTATTTCGTACCCATTGTGTTTTTAAGTTTTTATTAATGATAAGCTATTTTTAATAAAATAACGCAGCTTCGATATCTAAATTATACAGAAGTTTAATAAGTTGTATTTTTTTAACACAAATTAGTTTGCTTAGCCAATAATTATAAGTTTGCATATGGATAATCAGCATTTACACACCGAGGCTAGTGAGGAAGTGATGTCTTATGACAAATTTAGGCAGGAGGTATTAAACGATTATAAAATAGCTGCCATAAGCAGGGAGGCGAGTTTATTTGGTAGAAGAGAAGTGCTGACAGGTAAAGCAAAATTTGGAATATTTGGTGATGGTAAAGAGGTGGCTCAGATTGCGATGGCGAAGTTTTTTAAGAATGGTGATTTTAGATCAGGGTATTATAGGGATCAAACGTTTATGTTTTCTACAGGACTCGCAAGTGTTCAAGAGTTTTTTGCGCAATTATATGCTGATCCAGATATAAACAATGATCCTTTTAGCGCCGGTCGCCAGATGAATGCGCATTTTGCCACCCGTTTTGTAGATGATGATGGTAATTGGCTCGATCTTGCAAACCATAAAAATATATCTGCAGATATTGCACCTACGGCGGGCCAGATGCCACGGGCATTAGGTTTGGCATTGGCTTCAAAAATTTTTAGAAGCCTGCCTGATACGAAGGAAATGCTAAACCTGAGCAATAACGGCAATGAAATTTGCTTTTGTACAATCGGGGACGCAAGCACAACCGAAGGCCATTTTTGGGAAACGATTAATGCCGCAAGTGTAATGCAAGTTCCATTGGCGGTGTTTGTATGGGATGACGGATATGGCATTTCTGTTCCTAAAAGATATCAAACTACTAAAGGGTCTATTTCTGAAGCACTTTCGGGCTTTCAGAAAGATAAACTTACTAATGGTATTAATATTTACAAGGTAAACGGGTGGGATTATGCTGGCATGTGCGAGGTGTTTGAGGCGGCAATAGATGAAATGCGTGAAACACATACTCCGGCGCTTTTTCATGTTGAGGAAATAACCCAGCCGCAGGGCCACTCAACCAGCGGAAGTCACGAGAGGTATAAAAGCCACGAAAGACTACAATGGGAAAAGGAATGGGATTGCCTCAAAAAATTCAGAGAATGGATTATAGCTAATGGACTGGCTGCAGAGGATGAATTGTCTGACATTGAAATAGCTGCAAAAGAGCACGTTAGGACAAGCAAAGCAAAAGCCTGGGAAAATCGTCACATTCCAATTAAAAAACAAGTTGACAAAGCTGTCCAGTTTTTAAGAGGCGCTATACAACAAAATGCTGCAAAATCAGAGGAGTTAAAAAAGCTGGTAAATGAACTTAAAACGAACCGGGAACCTTTACGCAGAGATGTAATAAAGACTTTAGCTATAGCTTTGCAGATATCGCCTGCCGCTAAAGAAGTGCGGCAATATTACAACGAGTTAAAGAAGGAAAATAAGTTATTATTCAATACTTACTTGTATAATGAGGGCTCAAAATCGGCTTTAAAGGTTGCGGGGGTAAAAGTTGCTTACAATGATAATGCGCGCATCGTAAATGGTTACGAAATACTGAATAAATACTTTGACTTGTTATTCGCCTCAAACCCTAAAGTGTTTGCTTTTGGTGAAGATGTCGGAAGGATCGGTGATGTAAACCAGGGTTTTTCAGGTCTCCAGGAAAAATATGGCGCAAACCGCATTTTTGATACAGGCATACGTGAAATGAGTATCATGGGGCAAGGAATTGGTATGGCATTGAGGGGTCTTCGGCCGATTGCAGAAATACAATACCTTGATTATTTATTGTATGGACTGCAGACTTTAAGTGACGATCTTGCGACAACCCATTACCGTACAAAAGGTCTTCAAAGTTGTCCGCTTATTGTTCGTACACGTGGACATCGTCTCGAGGGTATCTGGCACAGTGGCTCGCCCATGGGAATGATCATCAACTCGCTAAGAGGAGTTTTTATATGCGTACCGAGAAATATGGTGCAGGCTGCCGGTATGTATAACACACTGCTAGACTCGAACGACCCTGGCCTAATGATTGAGAGCTTAAATGGATACCGGCTAAAAGAAAAATTGCCCTCTAATTTGCTTGAGTTTAGAGTTCCTCTTGGTACACCTGAGATTTTGCTTGAGGGAGAAGATGTTACCATTGTTTCATATGGCTCTACTTTGCGAATAGTACACGAAGCTGCAATCACTTTGCAGAAGCTGGGGATAGGCTGCGAGATCATAGATATACAGACATTGGTTCCTTTCGATCTTCCCCTAACCATTCTGGCGTCTCTAAAAAAGACCAACCGAATTGTTTTCATTGATGAAGATGTGCCGGGTGGAGCTGCAGCTTATATGTACAATCAAGTGCTTGAAGGTCAAAACGGTTATCGCTATTTAGATGTTGCTGCCAGAACAATTACCGCACAAGCACACCGTCCTTCTTATGGAAGTGATGGTGATTATTTCAGCAAGCCGAACGCAGAAAATATTGTCGAGACTATACAAGAAATTATGGCAGAATAGGTGTAATGTAAACACGCTACTTTTTGGCAATATAATTCAGATATCTATTCACCAATTGTATTACTCCTGATCTAAAAATTTATTTTTTAATTCGGGGTTAGGTACCTCGCATGAATCCCGTTTTCCAAACCATTTGTAGCGGTTCCGGGCAATAAATTCATATACATAATTTCTGATAAAAGCAGGAACTATTATAAAAACATACACGACTGGCCATAAGCCTTTCAGTTTTCTCGCTACCCTTAAGGCTGCTGTAGATTTGCTATAAATCTTCCCGTTCTCACCTAAAATAAAGGAGTTAAAGGTGGATGATTGCATTAGGTGTTTTTTTAAAAAATTCTGTCCAAATAAAGATTGTAAAGAAGCAAACTTGAAAACATTCTTTTTATCTCTTTTTATAACAAATTGTACCGCAGAGTTGCAGAGGTTACAAACCCCATCATACAAAATAACTGGATGTTTAATGTCGTTTTTTTCAAACATAAAAAAAAGCCGGATAAGTCACCCTGGGGTATAAAGTTAATATTAATTACAGGTGGAACAGAAAAGTCAGCAGGCTTATCTTTCTCCAGACAAAAAATTGCAGTATCAACAAAATGAATATAAATCTGTTCCTTCGATCGTCAAGACAAAATTCTGTTATTTCAGGTTGTGATAAACCTTCTGCACATCTTCGTCCTGCTCTAGCCGGTCAACCAATTCCAGTACTTCTTTTGACTGATCTTCCGGCAATTCAACCGTTGTTGTAGGTATACGGGTAAGCTCTGAAGTAATTGGCGCAATACCTTTATCCTCCAGTGCCTTTGCCATGATGCCGAAATCATCATATTCTGTTCTCAAAATGATATTTCCGTCCTCATCTTCTCCAATTTCCTGTAAACCGTGATCTATCAAATCCAATTCCAGTTCCTCCAGATCCTGTCCTTCGTTTTTTATTTTAAACTCTCCCATTCTATGAAATGTAAAGGCCACCGAACCACTAGTGCCAAGGCTACCCTCCCCTTTTCTAAAATGCATTCTCACATTTGCTACTGTGCGTGTGGGATTGTCGGTAGCGGTTTCGACCATCACAGCTATGCCATGAGGAGCATAGCCTTCATAAACTACCTCCTCGTAGTTAGTCATGTCTTTTCCCTGTGCTCTTTTTATTGCAGCTTCAACACGATCTTTTGGCATGCCAACACCTTTTGCATTTGCAAAACATCGACGTAAAACGGGGTTAGTTGCCGGATCAGGACCTCCTGCCTTTACAGCTATGGCAATTTCTTTTCCAATGCGGGTAAACTGTTTAGCCATGCGATCCCATCGGGCAAACATGGTAGATTTACGAACTTCAAAAATGCGACCCATAAATAATAATATAAACTAGTTGATAGGTTTTAAACGGAGGCAAAAGTACGTGTTTGGTAGAAATTGTTAAGTTTTACTAAACATGATTGTTCTAGATTTCGTAGTATTTTTTTATTAGAGATTTTTCTGGTTACCCACAGCAGAGCGTTGATTATTCAATCGTTGCGATGCTCATTCATGTTTGGATAATTTTATTTTACTTTTTTTTTATTTGTATTCCTCGAAATAAAAAAACCGCTTTCGACAGCGGTTTTTTTAAAGCATCATTCAATATTATTTCGGATTAAAAGGATCAATGGGATCTTTTTCGCCGGCAAATTTTCCTTTTTGTATTAAACTATGTTTTCTGCTATAACCGAAATATATAACAAAGCCAATAAGTAGCCAGACCACCAGACGTGCCCAGTTTGTCCAGCCTAAACCAAATATCATGGCACCACAAACAACAATACCTAAAATAGGTACAAGCGGAACAAGTGGAGTTGTAAACTGTCTTTGAATTTCCGGGTTTTTAACACGTAAAATCCAAACACCCGCACATACAAGAATAAAAGCAAACAAGGTTCCGATACTTGTCATGTCGCCCACGATATCACCGGGTATAAAGGCAGCAAACAATCCGACCAGTACAAAAAATATCCAGTTCGACTTGTATGGAGTGCGATATTTAGGATGTACATCAGAAAAGATTTTTGGAACTAAACCATCACGACTCATTGAATAAAACACCCTTGATTGTCCCATTAACATCACCAGGATAACCGAAGAAAAGCCTGCAAGAATAGCGACCGTAACCAGGTTTGCCAGCCAGGTATAACCAGGCATATAAGTTTTTATTGCATAAGTCACAGACGCTTCTTTTCCTGCTGTTCGAAAGTCCTGGATACTTGCCACACCTGTAAGTACATGGGCAAATAAGATGTACAAAACAGTACAAATGGCTAAAGAACCAAGAATGCCAATTGGCATATCTTTTTTTGGATTTTTTGCTTCCTGGGCAGCAGTGGACACAGCATCAAAACCAATGAAGGCGAAGAAAACAACTCCTGCCGCTCCGAGCATCCCCATGATGCCTCCAAAATCATGAGTTACGCCCTGATCATCAGTATAAGTAGAAGGATCAGGTATGTATTGGGCATGGTTAACAGGGTTCATATAAGACCAACCGAGAATGATAAATACTATAACAATAGCTACTTTTGTAATCACAATCAATCCATTTACAAACGCCGACTCTTTTGTTCCTCTTATCAAAAGCATTGTTAGCATCAATATGATGAACAGTGCCGGTACATTCAATATACCATTAACACCTGCTCCTGACACTTCAAATGGAGAATGCGACCATTCGTATGGTACCCGAAAGCCAAATATTTCAAGAAACTTATTAAAGTATTCGCTCCATGCAATTCCCACTGTTGCAGCTCCTACTGCATATTCTAACACCAGATCCCAGCCAATAATCCAGGCTATAAACTCTCCCATTGTTGCATAAGAGTAGGTATAAGCGCTGCCGGCTATCGGTATCATAGAAGCAAATTCTGCATAACACAGCCCTGCGAAAGCACAGCCAACGGCAGCAATTATAAAGCCTATAGTAACAGAAGGACCTGCATTGTTAGCAGCAGCAGCAGCAGTACGAACAAAGAGACCTGCCCCTATAATCGCCCCAATTCCAAGTGCAATTAAATTGCCGGCACTCAAAGTTCTCTTCAATCCTTTTTCCGTATCGTCTGCTTCCGCAATTAATTTTTGAATAGGCTTCTTAGCAAATAAATTCATAACACTAAATAAATTATATGTTTTATTCAGCCGGAAAAATAGCGAATTATTTAAAAGCAATTGAAATTTTTTAAACTTGCTGAACAAAAGCATTCCAATAAAAATACCCTATCTCATTGCTTGTAACTTTTATTGTTGTAAACTATTTTGCATACATCCCTGTGTAGTATAAGTACTATATTGCACACCTAACAAATTGTCTTCTAAATGCATACCGCTGATCAGCAGCCAAAAAATAAACTTACTCTTTATATTCTGATTGCTATGGCGTTAGGTATTGTTACCGGTTATCTTATAAACAGGTATTCTCCCGCCACCACCAGAAATACTTTTTCTACCAACATAAAGCTGCTAACCACCGTATTTCTAAGATTGGTGCAAATGATTATTGCGCCTTTGGTTTTTTCTACTTTAGTAGTAGGAATCGCTAAATTAGGCGATTTGAAAACAGTGGGCAGAGTAGGAGGAAAATCTCTGCTTTGGTTTGTCACCGCATCCCTGGTATCGCTTTTATTGGGAATGGTTTTGGTAAATTTTTTTAAACCAGGCGAAGGCATACAGCTTGGTGGACAAACTACAGAAGCTGCTAAAGATCTAATCGGTAAAACGACTGTTTTTTCACTACAAAATTTTGTAGAACATGTGGTGCCGAAAAGTGTTTTTGAGGCAATGGCCGCAAATGAGATTTTACAGTTAGTTGTCTTTAGTATTTTTTTCGGGGTGGCTACGGCAGCAATTGGCGAATATGGAAAGGTTGTAATAAAAGGTTTAGATGCAGTTGCGCACGTAATTCTAAAAATGGTTACTTATGTTATGAACTTTGCCCCGCTTGGCGTATTTGGAGCTATATCAGCCGTAATAGCTACCAATGGTTTAGAAATTTTTAAATTTTATGGCCTGTATTTTAGCGAGTTTATTTTGGGTATTGCCTTGTTATGGATGGTCTTGTTAGCCGTAGGATTTTTGGTATTGGGTAAAAAGCTTCCCGTACTATTAAGACGCATCTCAGGTCCTCTTTTAATAGCATTTAGTACTACCAGTAGCGAAGCTGTGTTTCCTAAGTTAACAGAAGAGCTTGAACGATTTGGTTGTAAAGATAAAATAGTAGCTTTTGTACTTCCTTTAGGTTATTCTTTTAACCTGGATGGGAGCATGATGTACATGACTTTTGCAAGCGTAGCAATTGCACAGGCCTATGGTGTTCATTTAGACATCGGTACGCAGTTGACCATGTTGCTGGTATTGATGCTGACCAGTAAAGGCATAGCAGGTGTGCCAAGAGCATCATTGGTTGTGGTAACAGCCACATTAGCAATGTTTAAAATTCCGGCTGAGGGAATTGCTTTAATACTTCCTATTGATCATTTTTGTGATATGTTTCGTACAGGTACCAATGTTTTAGGAAATACTTTGGCCACCACTGTGGTAAGCAAATGGGAAAACGCTTTAGAAAACAATTAATTAGACAGAATGGATAAGGGCCTGATACAACAATTTATTGAGTGGATCATTCACAACGGGGGATTGTATGTACTGTTACTGGTAATTTTTGCAGAGACTGGCTTGTTTGTCGGTTTTTTTCTGCCTGGTGACTCTCTGCTTTTTGCTGCCGGCATATATGTACAAGATTTGTCTGCTGCTTTTTATGGTGCTCATTTCAGTATTATCATTGTCTTGGTCATTATTGCTTCAATACTCGGCAATATGGTCGGTTACTGGTTTGGATATAGATATGGCTCGCATTTATTTGAACGTAAAGACTCCCTTCTTTTTAAGAAAAAGCATTTACTCAAGGCCAAAGCATTTTATGACAAATATGGCAAAGCAACTATTTTGATAGCTAAGTTTCTTCCTATAATGCGCACTTTTGCGCCTATCGTGGCCGGTATTGTAAAAATGAAAAAAGGAGCTTTTACCCTTTATAACATTTTCGGCAGTACACTATGGGTACTTTCTATGATGATGGGGGGATATTATTTACAAAGATGGGTAGAGAAGCGCTTTCAGTTTAGTCTCAAAGATCATATTGAAGCGATCACTATTGTTATCATCCTGATTACGACATTGCCTGTATTATTTAAATTATTTTTTGGCAAAAAAGAACCTGCAGTAGAAGTGTTAGAAGATGTTCTTAAACGAAAAGGGTAAAGTCAAAAATATTATGAGCCAAGATTTTAAAGTTCAGCAAAGCTTATTTTCAATTCCCGTTCTCGTTGCCGCCCTGGGTTACTTTGTTGATATTTATGACTTGCTGTTATTTGGTATTATTCGTAAAACAAGTTTGCGGTCGCTGGGATTGTCAGAAGAAATGGTATTGACCGGCGGCGAATTTATTATCAGCATTCAAATGGTTGGTCTTCTTTTAGGTGGTATCCTCTGGGGAGTAATGGGAGATAAAAAGGGCAGATTAAGTGTTTTGTTTGGTTCAATCATATTATACTCTTTGGCAAATATTGCTAATGGCATGGTTCATACCGTTAATCAATATGCTTTACTTCGATTTATTGCAGGTGTTGGCTTGGCCGGAGAATTGGGAGCAGGAATTACACTGGTTTCCGAATTGCTTTCTAAGGAAAAGCGGGGGCTTGGAACTTCTGTGGTTGCCGGATTTGGTCTTACCGGGGCTGTTGTTGCTTATTTTATTTCAAAGGAGTTTGACTGGCGCATTTGTTACTATATCGGCGGAGGTATGGGCTTTTTATTATTGCTTCTGCGAATCAGCGTATTTGAAAGTGGCATGTTTCAGCAGGTTAAGGAAATGAATGTAAGCAGGGGTAATTTTTTTATGTTTTTTACCGATAGAGGAAGATTTTTTAAGTATCTCCAATGTATTCTTATTGGTTTACCTACATGGTACGTCATCGGTGTACTGGTGACTTTTTCTGATCAGTTTGGAAAAAATATGGGCTTATCTGAGACTATTGATCCGGGTAAAGCAATAATGTTCGCATACGTTGGTATTTCCCTTGGGGATATAGCTATAGGTTTTGTAAGCCAGGCTTTGAAAAGTCGGAAAAAGGCGCTTTTTATTTTCTATTTTATGACCATGGCTTGTATGGCTATGTTTTTTATGCAAAATGGAACTTCGGCTTTAACTATGTACTTAATATGTGCCGGGCTAGGTTTTTCAACTGGGTTTTGGGCAATTTTTGTTACAATGGCAGCAGAACAATTTGGTACTAACCTGAGAGCAACTGCCGCTACAACTGTTCCTAATATGGTAAGAGGTGCACTACCATTAATGATCCTTTTGTTTAAATCGCTTCGTGAAAGGGCAGGTTACATAAATGGTGGAATAATTACAGCGGTTATCATTATGGTGATAACGCTCATTGCCGCATATTATACCAAAGAGACGTTTGGAAAAGATTTAATGTACGTGGAGTAGCTGAAAAAAGACAATATATTGTGTTACCGGCATTTGCTCTTTCTTCAACATCGTTGCGCTCCGTTTAACAGTAAATCTTCCTTTTATCTCTTCATCACAAGTAAAAAGAAACAATTAATTTGCCAGTGGCAACTGTATAAAAAGTAACCTAAAGCCCGTTATGGCAACAGGCAAAGTGAGGCCCTGTCAGTAACCTCCCTTCAAACCGGCAACATTACTACAACCCTTACCTTCGCCCGATGAAATTTTTGATCATCCGCTTTTCATCTATAGGAGATATAGTGCTTACTACACCTGTTATTCGTTGTTTAAAGCAACAGGTTTTAGACGCGGAAGTTCATTATTTAACGAAAAGTAGTTTTAAGGAAATAATTGCGACCAACCCTTACGTTGATAAAATTCATTTGTTAAACGAGGATTTTGATTCTTTGATGGATTTATTGAAAAAAGAGCAGTTTGACTATATAATAGATCTCCATCACAACCTTCGCACCCTCAAAGTAAAGAAGGCTTTAAGAAATGTTCCTGCTTATTCTTTTGATAAATTAAACATTAAAAAATGGTTACTAACTACTTTTAAGATTAACCTGATGCCCAGGGTGCATATTGTAGATCGTTATCTTGATACAGTTAAATTTTTGGGTGTCACAAATGATGGAAAGGGATTAGATTATTTTATTCCGCCAAATGACGTCGTTCCTGATGTGGATATTCCTGCTGCTCAATCTTTAGGTTACATAGGTATTGTAATTGGAGCTGCCCACGACACAAAGAAGTT
>JBBPZJ010000270.1:0-10333 GCA_038199395.1 Chitinophagales bacterium | reverse complement strand
GGTTGCAGAGTGGGTTGCTCTTCATGGGCGGTATTTATTATAGTGAATTAAAAAACGATAGTCGGAGATGTTGATTGATAAGCAAATATATCAGAATTTTGCCTCCATTTAGTAAGTAAGTAACTTGGTAAAGTAGAATTAGGTATTGTATTTTTTATTGCTATTCTTCTTTTAATTTTTTAAAGTATTGGTCGTCAAAATGAGATTTGAAAAAATATGTAAAGGCTTTGAATATTGGAACCGCAAGTCGCATATACACCTTGGGTTATTTTTACTTTTATTTATATGGCTATTTGCTTTTTCGGGGCTGCTGCTAAACAATGGACATTGGGAACTTTCTGATTTCTATGACAAAAGAAAAGAAACTAAAACCGTCACTTCCATTCATATCCCCCTGTCAAGAGATAGTGTTACCTTGATAAAGAACATAGTGTCTCAACTTAAAAATTGAGGTGAAATAAGTAATGTGAAACTATGGCCCGATAGTCTTCGTTTACAGGTATCAGTTCCGGGACATGTAAGAAACGTGCAGGTAGATTTCAAAACAGGTACATGCAGTCAAAAAGAGTTGCAGTATAACTGGGCAGGTAAAATACGAACACTTCATACATTTAATGGAGTTAATAAAAATAATCCTGATCAGCAATCAAATTGGATCATAACAAGTATCTGGAAGCTGTCGATGGACGCCATTGCAATTGGGCTTCTTTTGCTCTGCGTTAGTAGCTGGGTGATGTGGTATAAAATAAGAAAAAAGTACACCTGGGGATTGATTGTATCACTATCAGGATTTGCCGTTGCTTTATGTTTTATAGTTGTATTGAGGTTGTTATAGACAATAGCGTGCTGGGTTAAAGCAAAAGGATTTGTTTGAGAAAATCAATACGATCCTGCGGGAAGTTGTTAGTAGCGATGAAAACTATCTTGTGCATAAAGATGGAACATCTGTAGGGATTTCCGGTGAGGCTATTCTTGTAAACGCCCGGAATGAGACAGGCGTCCTAAAAATCAGTTAGAACATTCATCCACAAAAGCAATTAGCACGCTGTATTTTAGCGCCTAATGAAATATTGGATGGTCTATTTAATTCCACCAAAAGCTGTCTATTGCCGCTCGATGATCGTTGCGTACTCTAAAAGCAAACGCAGCTTTTCTTAAAATGTTTGGCTGCCCCAGCTCAATTGTAGAAGGTAGCAAACTCCAGGAAATCCCTCATCCGTTTTCTAGCGAAAATGAGGTTAAAAGTGATACTCGCAATATTTTCACTAAAGGGATCAGATTAAAAAAAGAATACAATGTTGGCAATGATAAAACTGACCTTTCATAGATAGAAATAACTTCTAAAATTTTTTAGCGATGATGGCAAGCCGGAACGCGCTTACTTCTTGTAAATAAAGCTCTGTAGAATAGGATGATTGTCGATTAAATTCGGTAAAAGAATACCAGCAATGAAAAGAAATTAATTCTTGTCTAAAAAATTCTACAAGAAAAACCAACAGCCAATTTTCATCTTTTTGATAAAATCCACTAAGTCAATCCATTACGAATAAGGCACGCTTTTGTGTAACTTATCTGCAAACTTCCCCGTAATGCCAGATGAAAATAAGTTAAACGCTCCCAAAGATCAAGGCGATCACATGACCATCCCTGTGGTGCAGGAACAGGTAAAAATTGGTAAAAAGGTAATAGAGACAGGCAAAGTTCACATTTCGAAAGTGGCGTATGAAGATGTGGACAGATACACCATTCCATACATAGAGGAAAACGTTAGTGTAGAAAGAATACCCAAGGAAGAAATCGTAGATGTGATGCCTCCTGCTATTCGGTATGAACATGACGTGATGGTTATCTCGGTCTTTAAAGAAGTGGCTGTAGTAGAAAAGCGGATCATGCTGGTTGAAGAAATAAGAGTAACTAAAACCAGGACCGAAAAAACTGAAACCTGTGATATAACGCTGAAAAAAGAAGAGGTACAAATAAACCGCTCAGAAAAAAATTCATAAATATTTACACATAGATGCTCTCCTTAAGAAATTTTAACTAAAAACACAAAAACAAACAATTATGGCACAAACAGTAGTAGGTATGTTTGACAATGCTTCAGAAGCAGAGCAAGCAGTGCAAAAGCTAACCAGGAAGGGTTTTACAAAAGATATGATTGATGTTACTAGTCAGGGCATATCCGGCTCTTCTAACGTAGATACCCACCGTGAAGAAGAAAGTGGAATCACCGGATTTTTTAAATCGCTCTTTTCGAGTGATGACGACGATGACAGGGAAAAATATATTCACGTTGCCAGAAGAAGTAACAGCATTGTAACTGTGCATGCACAAACTTCTGATCAGGCAGAAGAGGCCGCAGACATATTAGACGATTGCGGCGCAGTAGATGTAGATGAAAAGGCAGCTTCATATGGGGTAACAGGAAGAAGCAACTATGATACGGCCGGTACTACAATGACAGGCGCAGATACAACAGATACCACCATTAGGGACACTGACAATGACAATGATAATGATAATGATTATAGGGATGTGAGATCGAGAGATACATCTGCAGATGAATCAACGAAAATTCCTGTTATCGAGGAAACTCTTGAAGTAGGGAAACGTGAAGTACTGACAGGTGGAAGACGCCTGCGTAGCAGAATAATTGAAAAACCCGTAGAAGAAGTTTTGCGTTTAAGGGAAGAAAATGTAAGTGTAGAAAGAACATCAGTTGACAGACCAGCTACAAACGAGGACTTCGATAATTTTAAAGAAAGAGAAATAGAAGTGACAGAGAAAGCAGAAGTACCTGTAGTTACTAAAGAAGCCAGGGTAGTAGAAGAAGTGCGCCTTAATAAAGACGTAAACGAGAGAACTGAGACTATTTCCGACACCGTACGGAAGACAGAAGTTGATGTTGAAGAATTGGATAAAAACACCAATAGAAGCGAAAGAGATTACAGAAATTCCTCGACCGATAGCAGTGACCGTTTTTAACTTTGTACAATACAAAGGTTAGTTAGATGCACTCTTGAAAAAGGGGCATCTAACTTTTATGAATACACATGAGGTTCAGTAGACACGGGTTTTTTAATCTGGTATCAGTGGTGGTTTCCATCGTGTTGGCAGCAGCTTGTATTTTTGTTACATTATTTGGGCTTGAGGACAAGAAAAAGCTTTACGAATATTTGCTTAACTCCACGGGTTATTGCAATAAGGGACATTAACCTTTAGGATGCCAAGCCAAGGGCGAAAGCATTAAGTACATGCGTAGCAGTTTCTGAAACAAGCGGGTGGAGTCTCGTTGCAACAACGAAGCCCAGAGGCTTGAGCTATGACTTATAATGTATTTGCTTAACTGCATAAAAGACGGCAAGACGTTCTCCTTATAGTCTTTGTTTCCTTTTTTGTATTGAAACAATAAAGAAACAAAGAAAACTCAAGCATGGATTGAAAACACCCCATTCTCTATACCGTATCCTGATTTAGCTTCTGTAGTACTGTGGCTTCGAAAGCGGTTTTTCATGTATGAAACACTTTGCAGTTTTCGTAGCACCACCTGGAATTGTATACTAGAAAAAACTTGCCAATCTTCCTTGGCCGGTCCCCTTAATTAATACACGAAGGCTCTTAAAGGAGACCGGCACAAGGACAGATATTATTCGGTGCCATTCGCTCAATGCTTATCAAAATTGATTAATGAAACAATGTGATCCTTTCCGTCTTCATATATCTTATAAGCAGTCGGATAGTATGAATTTGGAACTGTAAATTGTTTTAAAGGTGAATATGTTTTTGTTACCGCTTCGCCACCCAAAAGATAAGCAAGTGTTATCATGGTTCTATAAAGATAAATTTACTGTCGTACGAACCATAGATTAGAGTATGGTTGAACGGCTGACCACAACAAAGCTCAGGAGAAGCGCCCGGGTTTACCCAATGCTTACCCAATTGAGGTACACCTCCGGGTGTAGGTATATAACCGTCTGGCCATAATACGGGAGCTGGTATTTGCTCCATCTTAGGATCGGAAGGCGAAATTGTCATCCGCTGTGCAGATGTAGATTATATTGATTTTACAAAGACAGACCTGATTGTTGAGGTTCATCCGGCATATGACGCAGAGTTGGAGAATAAATTAATTGAGCGGTTTAAAAACAGCCATAATATCAACATCATTCAAAAAAAAGAAAAATCTACCCAATATTACCTATCCTGAATGGGTGTACGAAAAGTCAAAATTTGTAATGGATGAATTTAGGGGACCCCAGACCTGGCTATGGATGCAGGCTAAATAAAACAAGAGATTTCTCGAAAGCTGCGCTTAGAGATAATAAATAAGTGGCCTGATATAATAAGGAGACAAGTCTTTTCTTTCTGGAAGAGAGTTTAATCGTTTAGCACAGGTCGCAGGCTATCTTCGTTGACCGCCACAAAGTTCTCTTTGTCACCTTCGCATACAGAACAATGATAAGTGTCGGGCAGATCTGCGAATGTGGTAG
Organism: Chitinophagales bacterium; assembly: GCA_038199395.1. Taxonomy (GTDB): domain Bacteria; phylum Bacteroidota; class Bacteroidia; order Chitinophagales; family Chitinophagaceae; genus Segetibacter. The sequence goes on along the minus strand of JBBPZJ010000270.1, from coordinate 5,843 downwards.
CAGGGACAATATTATTTTCTATATCTCCAAAGGCCTCATCATAAATGGTGAAGCAGTGTTCGCATTGATAAACAATTTTAGCAGGTTTACTATCTATTGTAGAATGGCTGGTTTGATTAAGTACCTCAAGAGAAGAGCTTTTTTCTTCACTCTCCCGCTCGTAAAAATATTTGCATAGAGAAACAAGGTAAGTTCCCAAATGCTCTTTTTCTACATCTCTTCTAAAGCTTATTAAATTCGACGTATTGGGATTGAAATCTGATGTATATAAGATTTCAAATCGTTCTAATGCTTTCAGGCGCCCCGGGTTTCTTACCTCCTGCTTTTTAATGATGATAGAACCCATCAAGCTCGAAAACGGCCTTGTCTTTACAGCAAAACTTAATCCGTATGTTCTCACATCTTCTTTATCGAAATAGCGAATGATGTGTCGCTTGATTTGCAGCCCATCTTCGCAATTATCTTCGACCTGCCAATTTAGTTCGTTTGCAGCGTGCCGCACGTTTATCCTGTATTTGCCAAGCGCATAATCCCACAATGCTCTGTCCCCCGTTTCAATACCTTTTACAATGATGCTTTTCCATGTCGTCGCATACATTTGACCAATCTTTGTTTTCATGCAGATCGCACAAATATCTAAGAGAAAATGAAGAGGAAACATTTCTTCTCTTCTGTAAATACCCAACCAATAATTGTTGCTGTACTTATTGAACCCCTCATAGTAAGGCAATGAAAACTTCGGTAACCTGAGTTCTTTATCTATTTTTTTAGAAATAAATTGTAATGATAATTGCACCTTTTTGTATAAGTCATCTCCCGATGTTGTTTCTTTTGCTGATAAAATTTCCTCCAGCTTTTTCGTTAGTGTAGCAATATCATTTGTATAAATTAATTCCGGGAAACAATAGACAGTATCGGTTTTAGGAAACCGGATATACAAATACCAGAAGTGAACCGAAGTGGAAGAAATCCAGTTAACATGACCAGTAAAAAAGGGAACGAAACTTTGGTTACTATCAATTATATTAATTTTTACTTTAGGCGTATATTTAAAAGAATTGAAAATGTCTTTATATACACCTTCCCGCACCCATGTATCTGTTGTAAAAATATCCACAGCCGTATAAGAGCTGACAATGTTTGGATGCGCATCTTTTTTCCTTGAACACTCAATACCTTTTGCGAGGCAAGCCTCTATAAATCCACTAAGTTGCTTCACAGGAACATCGAGTATTAATTGCTGCCGTAATCCAAAGCGAACATTTTTTACTTTAGCGTCTGAAGCTATTTCAAGCACTTCTTTTAAATAACCTGGTGAAACAATTCCACCCGTAAAGTTGATGTAGATAAGTTCTTTCAATTCCCTTATTATTAAATGTCATTAAATCGTCATTGTGAGAAGGAGGTACGACGACGAAGCAATCTGCTCTCACAATGAAACTGCTATTGATAATACAAGCAGATTGCTTCGTCGTTCCTCCTTATAATGACGTCGCTTGAAGTATTCTTCTTTCACTATATGACCGCTTCCTGAACCTCATCCACTTGCAATGCTTTAAGCCCCCATTTAGCCGCGTGAGTGCTTCTTTCCAATATTGCCTGTACTTCTGGCCGGCAACTTCCACAGCCCAGACCAGCTCCTGATGCTGTACAAAGTGTTTTTAGCTCAGTGCAACCTTCTTTTATTTTATTGATGATATTACCTTCGCCGACTCCTCCGCAGGAGCAGATAAGCTTTCCAATAACAGGTTCTGATTTTTTGCCGGAGCGTAAAAGTTCTAATCTCTTCTCCGACAGTTCAATTTTATTTTGAATGAGGTCTTTGTATTCTAAAAATTCCGTTTTATCTCCTATAAGTATTGCGCCAACCAGCCTGTCATTATGTATAATACATTTCTTATAATAGCGCTTCGCTTTGTCAATAAAAACTACTTCTTCATATGCCGGGTCATCAGCAGGAGCCTCAGCAAGACCTAGTGAACATAGATCAGTTCCATGCATTTTAAGCATGTTCATTAATAAAGATCCCGTATAATAGTTTGCAATGTCTCCATTTAAATGCCTCGCTACAACTTCGGCCTGTTGCTCTGCCGCAGCGGTTATTCCATATAAAAAACCTTTAAACTCTGCAATCTCTCCTATTGCATAAATATTTGGATCATTGGTTAACAGATATTCGTTGACAACAACTCCCCGTTTGCAATCAATTCCCGATGCACGGGCAAGTTCGATATTTGGTGTTGTTCCGATAGCTATCACGATCGCCTGGCAATTTATTTCACGTCCGCTTTTTAGTCGTATGCCGGTTACGTTTTGCTTGCCAATAAAACGTTCTATTTCATCATTGTAAAATATATCCACTCCCCTATCCGTCAGTTCTTCATGTAATAACTGGCTTCCCAAAACATCTAGTTGCCGGTCCATTAACCTGGATATACGTTGGATAACTGTAACTTCTACATTTACCTCACGTAGTGAAGCTGCCAGCTCAATTCCCAGTAGTCCGCCGCCAACAATTACAACTTTTCCTTTTGCAGCATCAACATGATTTTTAAAGCTATCTGCATCAATACGGCTGCGCATAGTAAAGATGCCATTCATAGCAGGAATATCTCTCAGCATGGTAGCACGACTACCTGTGGCCATTATTAAATCATCGTATGTATGAACCATCCCCTTGCTGTCAGTAACTGTCTTTCTTGTTCTATCTATCGCTTCTATGCTTACCCCACGGTGTAGCCTGATATTGAAATTGTATTCTTCCTCGTCTTTCATCTTCACCAGTTGCTGCCATTCCTGCACACCGCTTATATAATCGGGCAGCATAACCCTGTTATAAAACGGAAAGTTTTCTTTGCTAAAAATTTCTATTTCATCTTCCGTATTTATTGCACGGTAGCTTTTTACAAATCCGTAAGAACCGGCTCCCGCACCGATTACTATAATCTTCTGTTTGGCTTTTTTGTACCGCTGAACCTCAACGGCAGAAAATTTAAAATCGGGTTCTTTTGAAATTGGATCAACAAGATTATTTGTCAGGTTATTTGCTCTGTTTAAATCGCTGTTTAAAATTTTACCCCAATGCATCGGTAGGAAAACGACTCCTTTTTTTATGTCGGTTGTAAGTTTTGCTTTAACCCGTACATTTCCCCTGCTATTTACTATTTCTACAATATCATTCTCATTGATGTTTCTCATTTCAGCATCAGTAGGGTGTATCTCTAAAAATGATTGGGAGATGTGTTGCGTAAGCTTACTTACTTTACCTGTTTTGGTCATTGTATGCCATTGATCACGTATTCGTCCCGTCGTTAAAATAAGTGGTAATTCTTCTGTTGTTTGTTCTGATAAATTGCCTTCCTCGACAGTATGAATGATGGCCCTTTTAGAAGGTGTATAAAACTTTTTGTCAGTAAACAACCGTGCAGTACCAAAGCCTTTTTCTTCTTTTGGATAGGGATACTGTACACTACGCTTTTCATTTAGAACATCGTAACTTAATCCGGTGATGTCAATATTTGTTCCTTCAGTTGTTCTGCAATGCTCTGCATATATTTCTGCAGCATTCTGGTAATCAAATCCATCAAAGCCCATATTTTTAGCAAACCGGCAAATAATTTCAGCATCGGGAAGCGCTTCACCCGGCGCATCTACTATTTTGCTAAGAAGTGCAATTCTTCGCTCTGCATTTGTCATGGTTCCTTCTTTCTCTGCCCATGCAGCAGCCGGTAATACAACATCTGCATATTGAATAGTTTCCGGTGTATTGCTTACATCCTGCACTACAACGAACTTTGCTTTCTTCAGTCCTTCTTCAGCCATCCTCACATCGGGCAAGCTTACCAAAGGATTTGTTCCAATGATCCATATTGCTTTCAATCTGCCGTCGTTTAACGCTTCAAATATTTCCGTTGCAGTATAACCGGGCTTTGAAGATATGGGTGTGCCGCCCCAAAATTTCTGCATAAAAACACGGTCTTCTAAGTTAGCAAGATTACGGTGGGCAGAAAGCATGTTTGCCATACCTCCAACTTCTCTGCCACCCATTGCATTGGGCTGACCGGTCAAAGAAAATGGACCGCTTCCGGGCTTACCTATATGACCGGTAATCAGGTTTAAATTAATTAAACTAAGGTTTTTGTTTACCCCAATCACGCTTTGGTTTAAGCCCATTGTCCACATGGTAATGAAACCTTTTGCATTGCCAATGTAAGACGCTGCTTCTCTGATGGCTTCTTCAGGTACATCACATATCATGGCTGCTTCAGCTATTGAGCGTAGCATCACTTTATCACGAAAAACTTCGAAACCTTCCGTGTGTTCTTTAATTAAACGGATATCAACATCTCCGTTTTCAATCAGCACTCTTGCTATTGCATGATGCAGTACCACATCTGTTCCTGGTTTTAATTGTAAATGAACATTTGCATAAGAACAGGTTTGCGTTTTTCTTGGGTCGCTTACAATAATTTTCAGGTTCGGATTAACAGCTTTTGCAGATTCAATCCTTCTCCACAAAATTGGGTGACACCAGGCGGGGTTAGCACCGGCTACAAAAATGCAGTCAGCCAATTCGAGATCATCATAACTAATGGGTACACTATCTTCTCCAAGACTCATCTTATAAGCAGCAACGGCGCTGCTCATACAAAGGCGTGAATTTGTATCAATATTATTGCTGCCAATAAAACCCTTCATCAATTTATTCACAACATAATATTCCTCTGTAAGACATTGTCCGGAAGCATAAAACGCAACAGAATCAGTACCATACTTGCTAATCAAAGTTTTGAAAACAGCGGCAGTTCTTTCCAGCGCCTGGTTCCACGAAACCCGTTGCCGTTGCATGTTTTTATTGTAGCGCATTTCAGGGTACAACAACCTGTCGCTTTGATCCATTACAGTATAATGCAGGTTCATACCCTTACTGCAAAGCATTCCTCTATTGACCGGATGATCTTTGTCACCTTCTACTCGTAGATTGCCATTCCGGTCTTTGTGCATCACAATTCCGCATCCCACACCGCAATAGCAACAAGTGGTGCGGTATTCTCCGACACTCTGAAGGGGGACTGCGGAAGCACTCTTTATTGTATTCGTTTCAGTCATTGATTGATTAGTATTTAACCATCCATTAATCTCTATTTCGCTCATGTCGTATGTATCACTTGCACCGTCATTGCGAGGAGGAACGACGAAGCAATCTGATCGACGAATTATAACCTCATCGCATTCCTGGAGCACCCTGCTTCATCGTCGCACCTACTTTCGGCAATGCAGTAGGTGGCCTCCAATAACTACCATTTATATAAGTCCTCCCATAAATCCCTCCAATCCGGATTCTTCGATTCGATCAACTTCATCTTCTTCAACCGACTCCCACCTTTTATCCTTTTTTCTTCTGCAATTGCTTCTTCTATCGTTAGGAAATTCTCAAAGTAAACAAGCTTGTCAACGTTATATTTAGAAGTAAAACTGGCCTGATATTTTCCGGTCTTGTGCTCTTGAATTCTCTTTATCAGATCCGAAGTAACGCCCGTATACAACACTTGGTGATGAACGTTTGTAATTATGTAAACACTTCCTCCTCTTTGCATAGATTATTAGTTAATTTACAATACTACTGTTTACTTTTTAAGTGCTTCTCTTTTACAAAGCAGATTGCTTCGTCGTTCCTCCTCGCAATGACGAAACCGTTAACTACAGCTACTGCAACGTCTCTTTCCAGTAAAATCTCTTCGGCCACAGCTTCTTTCTTTGCAGTAAATTTTGTAACAAACACAACTGCAGAAACGGCAATTACGATGTAACCGATATAAGTAAAAGCTAGCGCATATGAAATG
>JBBPZJ010000269.1:0-22254 GCA_038199395.1 Chitinophagales bacterium | reverse complement strand
TTGCACTACATCCGGATACTTAATCTCTGGTAATTTTTTCAATTCGATAAGTTCCATCTGAGTGTAAAGCAAAACTGCGAAAGCTCGTTTACCATCTCTTCCTGCACGACCGGCTTCCTGGTAGTAATTCTCGAGATTATCAGGAATATCCATATGAACTACAACTCTTACATCGGGTTTATCTATTCCCATTCCAAAAGCGTTGGTACAAACAATTACTCTTGTTTTGTTTTGAATCCAGTCTTCCTGTTTTTGGCTTCGCTGCTCTTGTAGTAGACCAGCATGATAAAAATCAGCCGAAATATTATTTAGCCTTAGCAGATTAGCAATCTCTTTTGTCCTTTTTCGGTTGCGGCAATAAACAAGGGCGGTTCCGTGCACTTTGTGCAAAATTTCCAGCAGTTTATTAAACTTGCTCTCAGCCTTAAAAACACTGAATGAAAGGTTAGGCTTTTCAAAAGATTGCCTGAAGATTTTTTTATCGTTAAACAGAAGTTTTTCACAAATATCTTCCTGCACAACAGGTGTTGCAGAAGCAGTTAAAGCCAACACGGGCACCGCCGGAAATTGATAGCGAATGTTTGCTATTCTTAAATATGGCGGTCTAAAATCATAGCCCCACTGAGAAATACAATGTGCCTCGTCTACTGCCACCAGGTTTAGATTAAATGCAGGCAGGTATTCTTTAAAAAGTTTTGTTTCTAATCTCTCGGGAGAAACGTACAGGAATTTATAGGGCCCAAAGGCTGCGTTCTGTAGCGTTTGCTTCACTTCAAAATAAGACATACCGCTATGAATGGAAAGCGCCGGAATATTCCTCTTCTTCAAATTTTCAACCTGGTCTTTCATCAACGCTATTAAGGGACTTATTACAAGACATAAACCCTCGTTAGCCAAGGCCGGAATTTGAAAACAAACTGATTTACCTCCCCCTGTCGGTAAAAGCGCCAACACATCTTTGCCCTGCATTACAGCAGCAATAATTTCTTCCTGCAAGGGACGAAAGGAGACGTGTCCCCAATGTTGTTGCAGTATTTCCTGAGGTGAAGACAATTAAAAAAGAATGGATTTAATGTTTATAGGATCAATTATCCAAATTTTTAAAGAACCTTTTTCCATTTCAACCACAATGAATTTCCTGCCAAAACTACATCACTTAAACCCATTACCAGTGCACCGGCTGTTGGAGTAAGCAATCCTACTGCAGCAACCGGTATCGCAATAATATTGTATAAAAAGGCCCAGCATAAATTTCCTTCAATAGTCCGATATGTACTCTTACCTAATTGTATTGCCAACGGAAGCTTTTTTAGACCGCTATCCATTAAAACAACAGAAGCGCTTTGGATAGCTAACTGTGACGCCCTACTTAAGGAAATACTAATCGTTGCTTTTGCAAGAGCCGGAGCGTCGTTTATGCCGTCGCCAACCATTATGGTAGGCTGCTCTTTGACCATCTGTGCTACCTTCTCTAGTTTTTGCTGAGGTGTCTGTTCTGCCAACACCTCATCTATCTGTAGTTGATCTGCAATTTCCTTTGTTTTTATATAAGAATCACCGCTTAATAAAATGGTCTTAATACCCTTGCTTTTGCAAAAATTAATTACGTCTTTCGCTTCCGAACGCAGTTCATCAGCTATATCTAACCAACCTATTAACCCGCCATTTTTTATTACATACAGGTTGTGATTTTTGTCCACTATAGCCTCATCAATTTTTGCAGATCCTATCAAGTACAAATTTCCATCCCGGTCTTCTCCTCTCATTCCCAGTCCCTTCAATTCCTCCACTTTTTTCCACCTTAAGGGATTGCTTACTTTCCATGCTTCTGCTATACTTTTTGCAATTGGATGATTTGACATTTTCTCAAGTGAAAAAACAATCATTTTAAATTCTTCATTGTCTATTTTACTATCAAACGCTTTAATGATAAATTTTCCGTTTGTCAAAGTACCCGTCTTATCAAACACGATCTGCCCGACGTTTCTAAACAGTTCCATACTTTTCGTGTCAGCAAATAAAATTCCCTCTTTGGCTGCCCGGCCCAACCCTACAGCAATAGCTGCAGGCGTAGCCAAACCCATAGCACAGGGACATGAAATAACCAATACGGCGATGGATCGCATCAGGCTTTCCTGAAATGTTTGCCCAGCAAAAAAATAATTGACCCCAAGGGTGATTAGCGAAATAGAAATTACCACAGGAACAAAGACAGCGGCAATTTTGTCCACCAGCTTTTGTACCGGCGGCTTTTGGTTTTGTGCCTGTTTCATCATTTCGACGATGCTGCTTAGCACCGTTTCTTTTCCTGTGGCCGTTACATAAGTTTTAACTGTACCGCTTACGATAACGCTTCCACCTATCAGTATATCGTTTTGTTTTTTAAAAACAGGCACGCTTTCGCCGGTTATCACTGCTTCATTCACTTCAGCTTCGCCGCTTAAAATTTTACAGTCCATAGGCACCTGTTCGCCTGTTTTGATCAATAACAGATCACCAACTTTTAAGTGAATGTTCTCTACCGGAAATATGTGTTCATTGTGTTGCTCATCGTAAGCTAGCATGTTTGCCATCACTTTTTCATTCCTGGTCAGTTCCTTTATGGCTTTCTGCGTTTTTTCTATGGAAAGATCTTCAAGCCAATTGCCAAAGAAAACAATGTTTAAGATGGATGCTGACGTCTCGAAAAATATCTTAGAAGCATCTGCCGTAATCAACCCGACAACGCTATAAACAAACGCTGCTGTAGCCCCAAGGGCAATTAAAACATTCATATTGGGCACACCTGACCGTAAACTGTTTACAGCACTTTTTCCAAAATAGCTCATTCCTACTGCAAACACAGGGAGACATAAAAGCAACTGCATAAAAGGATTATGTAAAACATGCAGATTGAGTACCATGCCCATATGGCTTAACATTAGCAACAAAGTAAAGGGCAGGCAAAACCAGAACCTTTGCATGTGGGTTTTCAGAAATTTCTTTGCCGGTTGCGCTGTACCCTCGTCATTATCTGCCTTTACTGAGTATCCCAGTAATTCAATGTTCTTTTTTGCCTTCTCCAAATTTCCATTTGTAGAAGTCGTTTCAAAAATAACTTCTCCACTAATCGGATTTACTGATACATCACGCATTCCCTGCTTTTGCAAAACTTTGTTTACGCTTAGTGCGCAATTGCTGCACGTCATGCCTTCCACTTTCCAACTCACCTTTTCCATCTTACTTACATTAAAGACTTTACAACACAAAGTTACTTTATAGCTTACTGTTACGAGGCGTATGCAACATGTTATCTTTACTACCATGTTGCATTTAGCATACGAACTGCATCAAATTTGACAATTACATTACACTATGACGTTATCTTTCACCTTGCCTCAACTGGGCCAAGCGGTAGAACAAGTTTTTGATCACGCAAAGGACAAAAAAGTTTGGGCAATACATGGAGAAATGGGAGTCGGAAAAACCACTTTTATTCATGCTTTATGCGAATATTTGGGAGTTTCTTCCGCTATCGGAAGCCCTACCTATTCTATCATAAATGAATATAAAAGTAAAAAGGCCGGAGAAATTTATCATATGGATTGGTACCGGTTAAAAAATGAAGAAGAAGCATTAGAAGCCGGAATTGAAGAATGTTTATTTAGTGGAAATTTGTGCCTGGTAGAATGGCCCGAAAAAGCTGCTGCTCTGCTTCCTGACGATTGTCTACATATTTGTTTGGTTATTTTAGATGAAGAAACAAGGCAAATTTCTATGCCGTAAGGGTTATCTGTATCTTCTTCCTTCTTATTCTTTTAGTAAATAGTAAGAAGAACGATGATCATTTTAAAAACTAAAATCTGTAAAAAACGTGCTAGCTTTAAAACGTAAAATTTTAATCCGCTATTTCCTAAAAACATTCTCTCATTAACTTTGTGTTTACATGGCATCTGTAAAGCCTCTTATCAGTACCGCTTTCTCTTACGAAACTTTAGAAGAAACCCTTGACGTAAAAACGCAGGGAAAACAATTGTATATAGGTATTCCTAAAGAAACTGCGTTTCAGGAAAACAGAATAGCGCTAACTCCTGAAGGTGTAAGTGTTTTGGTAAGCAATGGTCATAAAGTTACTATTGAGTCAACTGCCGGCGAAGGCAGTAAATATACAGACAGAGATTACAGCGAAGCAGGAGCACAGATTGAATTTAAACGTGAAGAGGTGTTCAAGGCACCTTTGCTTGTTAAAAGTGCGCCTGTTGTAGAAGAAGATATGCCGCTGCTTCAATTAAATCAAACCATCATTTCTCCCATTCATTTAACAGCAATGAAAGCTGAGTTTTTACAGAAAATGATGGAGAAAAAGATTACGGCGCTGAGTTTCGAAAACTTAAAGGACCATAGCGGAACTTACCCAATTGTCAGAAGCATGAGCGAAATTGCCGGCGCAGCCATCATGCTGATTGCCGGTCAGTACCTGGGCTGCGCCAACAACGGAAAGGGGGTTTTATTAGGCGGCATCAGCGGCATTCCGCCAACAAAAGTCATCATTATTGGCTCCGGGGTAGTAGGTGAATTTGCAACCCGCACTGCTTTGGCATTGGGCGCATCCGTCAAAGTTTTTGATAACAATATATACCGACTAAAGAGGCTGCAAAATAACTTGGGTGTCAGGGTTTGGACGAGTGTAATTGAACCAAAGATATTGGCAAAGCAATTAAAAACATGTGAAGTAGCGGTCGGAGCGATGAGTAGTGAATTTGGCAGAACACCTGTTTTGGTTACAGAAGAAATGGTTGCAGCCATGCGTCCCGGCAGCGTTATTATAGACGTAAGCATCGACAGGGGCGGATGTTTTGAAACGAGTGAGATAACAACTCATCAAAACCCAACCTTCGTAAAACACGACATTATTCATTATTGTGTTCCGAATATTCCGAGTGGTTTTGCCCGTACCGCCAGCCAGGCAATCAGCAACGTACTTATGCCTCTCTTGCTAAACGTAAGCGAAGAAGGTGGAGTAGAAGAAATGGTATGGCATGATTTCAACCTCCGCAATGGTATTTACATGTATAAAGGCTACCTTACCAATTTCTATCTCAGCCAACGTTTCGATTTAAAATATACTGACCTAAATCTTTTAATTGCTAGCAGAAGGTAGGAGAAAGTGGGAAATAGGAAATCGGAAGTGGAAAGTTAAAAAGGTGTATTTTAAGCAGCCCTTTAAAAAACTAAGACGCTAAAAAAATAAGCAACGCAAAAAGTTACCGGTTCATAATAAAAGGTAAAAATAGAACAGCTAGCCACTTAAAAATTGATATGTTGGTAACTGAGAAAATCAAAATAAGATTAAAGATTTTTTTATTCTGTCTACCAAGTGTCAGAAGTCAGCTGTCCACTTTTTATTTACTTCCGTTGTTAGACCTTTAAGTTCTATGTCTCATTTGTAATCCATAATGTTAATCACGTTTTCGCAAAACGAATATTCGTTCAAGTCATTACTGCTAACAATAATGGTTTTATTACGGCCATACTTCGTAATAAGAGTATTATATAATTCGAAGCCGGCAACATCAAGATTGGTACAAGGCTCATCGAGAAGCATAAGAGGAACATCAGAAAAAATGGCCTGAGCCAGTTTAATACGTTGCTTCATACCGGACGAGTAGTAGCGTATTTGCTTATTAGAAGCCTTTTCCAAACCAATCAAACTTAGAATTTCTTTTATGCTTAAAGAGGTTATAAGTGGTTTAAATTTTTGATGAAACTCCAGAAATTCGAATGCAGTCATTTCTTCAATTACCTCTACATAGGGAGCGACTATAGACAGGTAATTATGTACAACATTGCTATCTATAGCAGTACCATCAATTTGCCATCCTATCTGGCCTTCACTTATTGCTAAACTCCCCGCTATTGCCTGTAATAAAGTGCTTTTACCGGTGCCGTTTGACCCTGTAATAGCATAAGAATGACGGGGTAAAAAAGTAATTGAAGCGTTTCTAAAGATCCAGTCCCTGTTATAGCGCTTTCCGGCATTAGAAAATTGTATCGTCATCGCTCTCCATTTTTGAGGGACGCTTTATAATGCCGGTCGTGGAGCTTCTAATAAAGTTGATTATCCCATCTCTTTCCGGAGTGGAAGAAAAAGAAGCCTCAATTTTTTCAAGTGCAGCAGAGGTAGTATTTTTTTCAATAAACAGAACCCGGTATATGTCGGTAATTTCCCTAATCTTACTTTCAGAAAACTTTGATCGTTGAAGGCCAACTGAGTTGATACCTGCGAAACTCATTGGTTCCCGGGCCGCTTTTACGTAGGGCGGTACATCTTTTCTTATAACCGTATTGCCCGCAATATAAGTGTGAGCACCTATACGGGTGAATTGAACCGCTCCGCTTAATCCACTGATAATTGCGTAATTTCCTACTTCGACATGCCCTGCTAACTGGACCGCATTGGCGAGAATAACATGATCTCCTAAAATGCAATCATGGGCGATATGAGCATAAGCCATAATCAGGCAATTCTTACCCACCACAGTTTTCCACTTATCTTTAGTGCCTCTGTTTATCGTTACATATTCCCGAATAGTAGTTCCATCGCCTATTTCAACAGTTGTCTTCTCACCGACGAATTTCAGGTCTTGAGGAATAGCTCCGATAACGGCACAAGGAAAGATACTGCAGTTTTTTCCAATAACAGAGCCATCCATAATGGTTGCATGAGACATTACATGAGTACCTTCCCCAATAGAAACCTCCCCCTGAATAACAGCAAAAGAATCAATTGTTACATTATCGCCGATTTTTGCATCAGCGTGAATATGGGCAAGTGAACTTATTTTGCTCATGCTTTAGGTCTTTTTACAATTTGCGCTACAAGGGTTGCCTCTGTAACTATTTTGTCGCCAACAAAAATAGTTCCCTTCATCTCGCATATTCCTCGACGGATGGGGTTCAATAACTCCATTTTTAGGATAAGAGTATCACCGGGAGTGACTTTTTGCTTGAATTTACAATGCTCAATTTTTAGAAAATAAGTATCGTATTTGTCGTCTGTATCTCGTGGAATAGCAAGAAATCCACCAGCTTGAGCAAGCGCCTCTACCTGTAAAACTCCGGGCATAACAGAATTGCCGGGAAAATGTCCCATAAAAAAGGGTTCATTATAGGTGACATTTTTAATGGCTATCACAACTTTTTCTGTGAGCTCTATCACCTTATCTACCAAAAGAAAAGGATAACGGTGAGGGAGAACCTGTTCTATTTGCTGGATATCAAAAATGGGTCTCTTATTAGGATCGTACTTCGGTACATCTTGCCTGTTTTTTATCTTTTTAATATGCTCCTTTATTTTTTTTGCAAATTTTACGTTGCTCGCATGCCCGGGCCTGTTGGCTATAATATGAGCTTTAAAGGGATAACCTACCAAAGCCAGATCGCCGATAACATCGAGCAATTTGTGACGGGCCGGTTCATTAGGAAAACGAAGCTCGAGATTATTTAAGATGCCCTCCGAGCTTATTCGAACATCTTTTTTATCAAATACCTTTGAGATTCTTTCTATCTGCTCTTCACTTACTTCTTTATCTACAACAACAATTGCGTTGTTGATATCTCCACCTTTAATTAGGTTGTTTGCAAGCAGCCATTCCAATTCATGAAAAAAACAAAAGGTTCTGCAGGGCGCAATTGCTTTACTAAAATCTGAGAAATTTTTTAGAGCGGCGTGTTGGGTGCCTAAAACAGGACTATTAAAGTCGATTAGTGTGTTAATACGATATTCGTGATAAGGAAGGGCAACCATCTCAACCTTTTTCTCCTCGTCAGAAAAGGTAATGTTATGGTCAATAGAATAGTAAATTTTAGGTGCGCTCTGCTCTTGCAAGCCTGCTTTTTCAAGCGCTTCGACAAATTGTCTGGCACTGCCGTCTAAAATAGGAACTTCTTCTCCGTCTATTTCAATAAGGGCATTATCTACCTGCATTCCAACAAGAGAAGCCATCAAGTGCTCAACGGTGCTAACTCGTGCTCCGTTGTGTTCTAAAGTAGTACTTCGGTTTGTTTCAACCACAAAGTCAACATCTGCTTTCACAATAGGCTTTCCGGGAAGATCTACTCGCTGGAAATTAATTCCTGTATTAGCAGCGGCGGGTTTTATACGCATCGTCACTGATTGTCCGGTATGTATGCCTGCACCTGAAATACTTATCTCGTGATGTATGGTATGTTGAAATGATTGTCCGTTACTATTCATAAGTTCCTAAAGGCACGAAAGTATGAAAAGTATCGGATTTTAATTAGAAACGGGTATAATTATAAATAGCTTAATTCGTTCCTTTACAGGTTATTCTGATCAATACGATTAACTTTTGACCTTTCTTCTCTTAACAACTTTATCTGATTTTCAAGTTCTGTGATTCGTTTTTCCATGTCAGGTAGATTACGGGAAAGTGCCTGACTACGCAATGCACTTGTATAATCGAAAGCGGGAGAACCTGTAACAGCAGACTTTGGTATTTTTATAGATTTACTCACCCCGCTTTGAGCATTAATCTTACTAAAATCGGCAATCTGAATGTGGCCTACTACACCAGCCTGACCACCAATCATTACATTATTACCAATCTTTGTGCTGCCGCTAACACCAGCCTGTGCAGCAATAACAGTATTTGTTCCTACTTCTACATTATGTGCTATCTGTATCAGGTTATCAAGTTTAGCTCCCGACCTTATGATAGTTGATCCTATTGTCGCTCTGTCTATAGTAGCATTAGAACCGATCTCAACATTGTCTTCTATTATAACATTTCCTATCTGGGGCACTTTTTTAAATGATCCATCCGCCTGTGGTGCAAATCCAAAACCGTCACCACCTATGACAGTTCCGGCATGTATCGTCACACTTTTACCAATAATACAGTCGTGATAAATTTTTACCCCGGGATGAAGAAGACAATTCTCACCGATTTTTACGTTGTTACCCAAATACACTCCCGGAAAAATTTTAACGTTGTTTCCGATGTCACATCCGTCACCTATATAAGCAAAAGCTCCGATATACACGTTTTCTCCTTTTTTTGCTTTAGGAGAAATAAAAGTCGGTTCTTGAACGCCGCGCAATTGTTGCGTCTTTAACTCCTGGTAATAATTTAGCAAACTTGCAAAAGCGGTATAGGGATCGCCCACACGTATCAATGTAGAAGAAACCGGTTGCTTTAACTCGAGTTTGTCAGATATAATAATTACAGATGCGCTGGTGGTATATAAAAACTCCTCATATTTTGGGTTTGCGAGAAATGCCAATTGACCGTCCTCAGCCTCTTCAATCTTGCCGAAACTACTCACCGAGCTGCCTGGGTTGCCCTCAATTTTTCCCTTTATTAAAACCGCTATTTGATCTGCAGTAAATGTCATTGTTTATAATTTAGCAAAAGCATTTACTTTCGCTGTAAGTGAATTTGTATTAAGCCGGGAAATTTTATTGGGGCAAATACTATTCGTAATAACAAATGTAAAATTTTTTCACGGTGCTACTAAGTGTTTTATGAATAAGAGCGTTGTCAACTTGTGAAATATCCTTAACGTTTCCATCCTTGAATAATATATTAATGCGTTCATCACTCGTTTTATACATGGTATTTACTGCTTCACCTGTAAAGACAAAAAACGCTGCTTCTTCCTCAGAAAAATTAAGCTTTTCACCAATTTCATCTCGTTTTTGTTGTATTAAATCTTTCATAAAAGGTTCTGCCTGCAGTTTAATCTTTAACAGCTTCCTATCTAAAATTCCCTGGCATAAAATACTCAATACCTTATCAGAATGTAGGCTCCAACTCTTAACAGCATGCATAAAATCAAAATCATCTAGTCGCACAAAATTTTGAATTGCTTTTTCATCCATCCTTCCATCAAATTCATTCAGAAAAAAGTCAATGGAAGTGCCTGTAGGTAATGCCTCTTTGTTTTTCGAAAATATTACTCTAACGCGTTCTACGATTTTGATCAGCATTTTTTCCGCAACAAGCACGGTTTTGTGCAAGTACACCTGCCAGTACATCAAGCGTCGGGCAATTAAGAATTTTTCAATACTGTAAATGCCTTTTTCTTCAACAAGCAGTTCACCGTCTTTAACATTCATCATTTTAATAATCCTGTCATACCCAATGACGCCCTCACTAACGCCTGTAAAAAAACTGTCCCGGGTAAGATAATCCATCCGGTCTACATCAAGTTGTCCACTTACCAATTGGTGCAAAAACCTTTTAGGATATTTATCGGTGAAAATATCTATTGCCATTTGAAGCGCTCCCCCAAACTCTTCATTTAGCAGCCGCATGATATGTAAACTCAGTGTTTCATGATGAATACCTTTAAGCAAAATGTTCTCAAGGGCATGGCTAAAAGGACCGTGACCGATATCATGCAATAGTATAGCCGCTTTTGCAGCAACTTCTTCTTCTGTAGTAATTTCAACTCCCTTGTTTCGTAGTTCAGTAAGTGCGTTACAAATTAAATGATAGGCTCCTAAAGAATGATGAAAACGCGTATGAACAGCACCGGGATAAACAAGATGAGCGAGTGCCATCTGGTAAATCCGTCTTAGTCTCTGATAATAAGTATGAGTGGTTATTTTAAAAATAAGCGGATCCGTGATGCTGATAAAACCATAAACAGGGTCATTGATAATTTTCCTGGGTTGAGCAGACATTGAAAAAGTTGTTGTTAAAATGTAGATACCTTCCGCAAATCTACTATCGACAGTATTAAAAAGGGTATTTTTGAATTATTGCACACCAAATAAGTGTTGAAATATGCTGACAGCAAAAATATTATGGGTTGATGATGAAATAGAAAGTTTACAAAGCCAAAAAATATTTTTAGAAAACAAGGGATATGAAATTACTACCCTTACTAATGGGTACGATGCTATTGAATATGTAAAGGACAATGCTGTTGATGTAGTATTGATGGATGAAAGTATGCCTGGCCTGACAGGGCTGCAAACGCTTGCAAGAATTAAAGAGGTTAATTCACAAATTCCAATAGTGCTCATTACCAAAAATGAGACTGAGAACCTGATGGACGATGCCATCGGCAATGAAATAAGCGATTATCTTATTAAGCCTGTAAACCCTAACCAGGTTTGGCTAAGCCTTAAGAAAATTATTGACAACAGACGTCTGGTTGCTGAGAAAACCACCTCAGCGTATCAGCAGCAATTCCGAGAGTTGTTTATGTCTCTTAACAGCAATCCCGATTATAATGGATGGATGGACATTTACAAAAAACTTGTTTATTGGGAGCTGGAAATGGAAAAAAGTGACAGCCCCGAAATGCAGGAAATACTGCATAGTCAGAAACAAGAGGCTAATACCGAATTCTTTAAATTTATAAGCAGGAATTATGCTTCATGGCTTGATCCTCGTAGTAATGCTCCTACTATGAGCCATAATCTGCTTCAGTTTAAAGTGTTGCCTCATGTAGAAAAAGGAGTGCCTACTTTTTTTCTGCTTATCGACAATCTTCGTTTCGATCAGTGGAAGGCAATACAGCCACTTTTCGCTGAAAACTTTAGAATACTTGAAGAAGAAACTTTCTATAGCATATTACCCACCGCAACCCAATACTCCAGAAACGCAATTTTCGCCGGTGCTCTGCCTATTGATATAGAAAAACAGTTTCCTGTTGAATGGAAAAATGACGATGAAGAAGGAGGAAAAAATCTTTTTGAAGAAACTTTTTTTAAAGGACAATTAAAAAGACTTAGGAAAGACAATATCAAATACAGTTACACAAAAGTTGTAAATAACAATGAAGGATTGCAATTATTAAACAACATTCATAATTTAATGGGGAATGATCTTAACATCATTATTTACAATTTTGTAGATATGCTTAGTCACGCCCGTACCGAAATGGAAGTATTAAAAGAATTGGCTGGCGATGAAATAAGTTATAGAAGCATTACCCGAAGCTGGTTTGAGCATTCGTCTCTAAATCAGGCGCTGAAAAAAATTGCTGATAAGAAAGTAAACCTAATCGTTGCCACCGACCATGGAACGGTTAAAGTAAAAACGCCTTATAAAGTGATTGGCGATAAGCAAACAACAACAAATCTTCGCTATAAACATGGTCGTAACTTAAATTATGATCCTAAGGATGTGCTGGCATTTAAGGATCCAAGGCAGGCGGGTCTGCCCGTGCCAAATGTCAATTCATCTTTCATTTTTGCTAAAGAAGATGGTTTTCTCTGCTATCCAAATAACTATAATCATTTTGTCAACTATTACCGCAACACGTTTCAGCATGGAGGGGTAAGTATGGAAGAAATGATTGTACCGGTCATAAGAATGGTAAGCAAAGTATCATAAGAATGGGAGAATGATTATAGCTCCATATCCAACTCAGGATGTGATGTATGCAATTGCCTTTTCTTTGTATTTGTCATTGCTCTATAAGCGAAGGAGCTACTAACAAGCTTTATTTTTTGATTTAAAAAGCGGCCACGGTTACGTATGAAATACAATCAGCAAACATTAAATAAAATAGAGAAGATTTTAGATGAAGGCGAATATGTCGTTCGTTATGAAAAAGGAACCTTTCAGAGCGGTTATTGCATTTTGGAAGCAAAAAAAGTGGTCGTATTAAACAAATTTCTTGATGTTGAAGGACGAATAAATACTCTGGTAGACTTAATCCCCCAGTTAAATATTAATCTTGATTTACTCACTCACGACTCACAAAAGTTGTATGATGAGCTGAAAAAGAAGGCAACCGCATTAGCGCTGGCGGCTGCAAAAAAAGACAATGAACCAAAAGACGGTGTAGAAAAATCAGTAATAGAAATAAAAGACGAACTTACTGATGAAAAAAACAATTAAGACATTTTCCTGGCATATGGTTTAACTGTTAACTACTTTTCCGGATCCAAATATCTTTTCATTTTTTTCTTCGCTTCTTCATTCGTTGATATCAGAAAAAGAACCGTTTTTTACTATAATATATAATATTTCTCTTTCAGAAGATACTCAATTTCCTGTAGGTTTGTAATTGTGGCTTATCCTGATCTTACTATAACTTTTCTGGGGACCGGTACTAGCAGTGGGGTACCCATGATTGCCTGCAGTTGTAAAGTTTGTACTTCAGATGACGCTAAAGACAAGCGTCTTCGTAGTAGCATTATGATTCAATCTGCTACTACAACTATCGTAGTAGATGCTACACCAGACTTTAGGTACCAGATGCTTAGAGAAAAGGTAAAAAAAATAGACGGACTTTTGATAACACATCCACACAAAGATCATATAGCAGGAATAGACGACACGCGTGCGTTTCAATTTTTTAATCAGAGGGCAACAGATATTTTTGCAAATAAAATGTCATTAGAAGGCGTTAAGAAAGAAATCCCTTATGCTTTTCAACAACTTGCATATCCGGGAATTCCGAAAGTTAATTTACATGAAATAACGCTTGATCCTTTTATGATTGGAGACATCCAGATAATACCAATTTTAGTATGGCACTACAAGATGCCCGTGTACGGTTTTCGTTTTGGCACTTTCACTTACATCACGGATGCGAATTCTATTGATGACCCTGAAAAGGAGAAAATAAAGGGTAGTGAAATACTTGTATTAAATGCTTTAAGAAATGAACCTCACATTTCTCATTTTTCCTTGCAGGAAGCGGTTGATCTTGTACAAGAGCTATCGGTACCAACAGCTTATTTTACCCATATAAGTCATCAGTTAGGATTGAATGCTGAAATAAATACTATTTTACCTGATGGCATGCTGCTGGCTTACGATGGAATGAAACTCTTTGTCTGATTTAAATAAAAGAAATATAGTTAATGAAAGCCCGGTGGATAGATACTGCTAAAGATTACTTTACTTTTTCTAAAAAAGAACGTAAAGGTATTATTATCACGCTTGTTCTTTGTGCCCTGATCCCTCTTATTTCCCACTATTTTCCAGTAGCTAAGACGAATGTAAGTACAGGTGCCTTTCAAAAAGATCTTGCACAACTCAAAATTTCTATAGATACTTCACATAACACTTATGCTCATCCGCATGAGGATGATAATGCTGAGTACTACCGTCCGAAAAACTACAACAAAAATACCGGTCTTAAAGCCGAGCTGTTTGAATTTGACCCAAACACGCTCGGGTCAGAAGGATGGGAAAGATTAGGAGTGAGAGAAAAAACAATAGGTACCATACACAATTTTATTGCGAAGGGGTATCGTTTTAGAGAAGCAAATGATATCAGAAAAATTTACGGACTAAGATCAAAAGATGCTGATCGCCTTGTTCCCTTTGTAAAGATCGCTGAAGAACGATCTAATAAAAGGACTTCTGCAAATACTAACTATACCACATTTACTAAAAAACCTGCTACTGACATCAACAAAGCCAGGATAATAGATGTAAATACCGCTGATACTTCAGAGTTTATTTCTCTGCCAGGTATCGGAAGTAAACTAGCCGGTCGAATTGTAAACTTCAGGCAAAAACTAGGGGGATTTAATTCTGTAAATCAGGTAGCTGAAACATACGGAATACCAGACAGTATTTTTGAAAAGATTAAAGCGAGGCTCGAAGTTAAAAGTTTGTCGATTAAAAAGATAAATATCAATACCTCAGATGCGAATGAACTCAAATCGCATCCCTACATAAAGTGGAATATAGCCAATGCCATCGTGAATTACAGGAACCAGCACGGAGCTTATAAGTCCATTGAAGATCTGCGAAAAATTGAAATACTGCCAGACGAATTGTTTAACAAGATCGCACCTTATTTAGTACTGTAACAACAAGTGTAAACTGCTGATATTTTATATTCTTTTGCTATTAACAATTTTAAAAATGCCTTTGTTGTAAATTTGAATGCAAACAAAACATGGTTCTCTATGGATTTTCAAAAGTCAGAATTAACAGTACAGGTGGCTCAAACAGCCAGAGATTTTGCTTTGCAACATATTAAACCCTATGTTATGGATTGGGATGAAACCCAAAAATTTCCTTCGGAGGTATTTAAAAAATTGGGCGAGCTGGGGCTAATGGGAGTTTTAGTGCCGGAAGAGTACGGAGGTGCAGGTTTGTCTTATTACGAATATGTTGACATCATTCAGGAGATATCTAAAATATGTGGATCAATAGGTCTCAGTGTTGCCGCCCATAATTCTCTATGTACAGGCCATATCTTGCTTTTTGGAACCGAAGAACAGAAAAGAAAGTATTTGCCGCAATTGGCTAGCGGAGAGATTTTAGGAGCGTGGGGACTAACTGAACCAAATACAGGCAGTGATGCGGCTAATATGAATACAACGGCAACAAGAGAAGGTGATGAGTGGATTTTAAATGGTACTAAGAACTGGATCACTCATGGAATCTCGGGAAATGTTGCAGTAGTGATTGCACGAACCGCAGAACCAAGAACAAGTAGCAACTGCACAGCATTCATTGTTGAAAGAGGAACTGCGGGCTTTTCCGGAGGTAAGAAAGAAAATAAATTGGGAATGCGAGCCAGCGAAACCGCTGAAATGATTTTTGACAATTGCCGTATTAGTGATGCACAAAGGTTAGGAGACGTAGGCGATGGTTTCAGGCAAGCTTTAAAAGTATTGGATGGAGGACGGATCTCAATAGCGGCATTAAGCTTAGGTATTGCTAAAGGCGCATTTGAGGCGGCGTTACAATATTCTAAAGAACGTCAGCAGTTCGATAAGCCAATATCAAGTTTTCAGGGGATCAGTTTTAAACTTGCTGACATGGCTACTGAAATTGAAGCAGCAGAATTACTCACACTTCAAGCTTGTGATTTGAAAATGAGGGGAGAACCAATGAGCAAAGAATCTGCTATGGCTAAATATTTTGCAAGCGAAGTTGCAGTAAAGGTGGCTACAGATGCAGTTCAGATTTTTGGAGGATATGGTTATACAAAAGATTATCCTGTAGAAAAATTTTACCGTGACTCAAAACTTTGTACGATCGGCGAAGGAACGAGTGAGATTCAAAAAATTGTAATTGCCCGGGAAGTATTAAAGTAACCGGGTATTTATAATAGCAGAGGCTGCATTTTCTTTCGAATGCAGCCTCTGCTATTATACCAATGTGTGTTTTCTATTGACCAAAGCCACCAAAACCTGAGTTAGAATCGCCGCCGGAACCGGCCGTGAAAATTTGATCTACAGCACCGCCTAACATCGGAAATTTTTCTTTTACAAAATCTGCAATGGTTTCAACTGCCTTTTGAGCCTGCTCGGGACTAAGGCCTGCCTGTTGAGTTAAACGTTCTACTATCTCGTTCATAAATTAAATTTTTACTTCGCAATATTACGTATTGATGGAGTATAAAAAGCATTCCACAATTATCAAAGTGCCCGGCAAAAACACAGCATTTGTAAAAAGGATATGAAATAAAAGTCTTGTAAAACCTTTCAGATACGTTAGTTCACCCTTTAAACAACAAAATAGAAGACCGGTATGAGGGTCAATGTCTTCTATCGGGCAACAGATAGAACAGTATTCACCAAATTATACAGACAAAAAAAACCCGGAAAAAACCCGGGCTCATACACACTTTTTTAATAACTAAGCTACCTTCAGCATGCTCATCTTGCTCTTTCCAAATTGTCTTTCTGCATACTCCAGGGTTACGTGAAGGGCTTTTTGACCAGAACTAGGCAGCTCATACATCGCTTCAGTTAAAATACTTTCGCAAATACTTCTCAATCCCCGTGCACCCAGTTTGTACTCCATTGCCTTTGTAACCATAAAATCGTACACATCACTGTCAATTGTGAGTGTTATGTTTTCGATTTCAAATAACCGGTTATATTGCTTAATAATGCTGTTCTTTGGCTCAGTTAAAATCGCTCTTAACGTTTCAGCGTCTAAAGGATTTAAATAAGTAACTACGGGAAGACGGCCTAATAATTCCGGAATTAATCCGAAAGATCTTAAGTCCTGTGCGTTGATAAACTGCAGCAGGTTCTTTCTCTGGTAATCCTGTAATTGTTTATTGACATTGAAACCAATAGCATTGGTATTAACCCGACGGGCAATCACTTTGTCTATACCGTCAAAAGCTCCTCCACAGATAAACAGGATATTTTGTGTATTTACCTTAATCATTTTTTGCTCAGGATGCTTTCTTCCGCCCTGCGGTGGCACAAGCACTTCTGTACCCTCAAGCATCTTAAGTAATCCTTGTTGTACGCCTTCTCCGCTCACATCACGCGTAATAGAGGGGTTGTCTCCTTTGCGGGCGATTTTATCGATTTCATCAATATATACTATTCCCCGCTCGGCCGAGTTAACATCGTAATTACAATTTTGCAACAAGCGGGTAAGCATACTTTCAACATCTTCTCCTACGTAACCGGCTTCAGTGAATACAGTCGCATCTACAATTGCGAAAGGAACGTTCAACAACCGGGCAATGGTTTTGGCCAGTAATGTTTTACCTGTACCTGTCTCACCGACCATAATGATATTGCTCTTATCAATTTCAATATCTGACTCAGTTTGGCGATATTGTAAGCGTTTATAGTGGTTGTAAACTGCTACTGCCAATACTTTTTTAGCATCATCCTGTCCAATGATGTATTCATCCATGAACTTCTTTATTTCTGTCGGCTTACGAACTGTAAGCTTAAACGAAGCGGGCTGAGATTCAGTTTTTAATTGTAATTCCTGCGAAATAATTTCCTGTGCATGTTCTACACAGTTTTCGCAAATGTGTCCGTCCTGTCCGGCAATAAGAATTTTAACCTCATCACGGCTTCTCCCGCAGAAAGAACAATGTAGGTGACTTTGTTTAGGCATATAATAAAATTGACTTTTTCATAGTAGTATGTGAATGAAAGCCCGAAGAATTTTTGGGGATATCTACAGATTTCATGAAAGAAACTCAAAATTACAAAAAACCGCTGCTAAATAAGCTTAAATATTTAGCCTATCATAGCAGCGGTAGTAATTTAACGAAAACCTAAAGTTTTTCTAATATGTTGTCTACAATTCCGTATGCTACAGCCTCGTTCGCATCCATCCAGTAATCACGGTCAAAATCCTTCATAATCTGTTCAAACGCTTTTCCGCAATTGTCTGCCAGTATTCTCGCACCGAGCTCTTTCGTCTTTTGCGTTTGTACTGCCTGAATCTCAAGATCTGCACTTGTTCCCTGGTAATAACCCCCCAGGCTTGGCTGATGTATCATAACCTCGCCATGCGGATAAATAAAACGTTTACTTTTTTCACCAACACTGAGCAAAATAGAGCCCATACTTGCAGCAAGCCCCATACAAATAGTACTTACCGGCGAACTGATCAGTTTAATAGTATCATAAACAACCATTCCGCTTGTAACTACCCCCCCAGGGCTATTAATGTAAAATTTTATCTCTTCACCCGGCTTGTCCGAATCTAGTAACAACAGTTTACTTACGACATCTCTTGCACTTTTGTCATCAACAACTCCCCATAGATAAACGCTTCTTTTCTCAAAGAATTGCTTTTCCATCTTTTTTGCTAAAAGTTTACTTTCGGCAGACGGTTGTTCTTCTTTAGGTTTTTCTTCCTCGTCATCCATTTTAAACGGATTAGATGTATATTTTGATGTGATCATTATAATAAAACTATTTGTTTAATATTGTGATAATTAATCTTTGTTCTGCTTACGGGGATTGATAAGCAAGACTTCATCCACAAGACCATAAGTCTTGGCTTCTTCTGCACTCATCCAATAGTCTCTGTCGCTATCTTTCGCTACTTCTTCAGGAGTCTTTCCTGCATGAAAAGCTATGATCTCGTACAATTCTTTTTTTATCTTCTTAATCTCATTCACTGTTATTAAAATATCACTCGCTTGCCCGCCTATTCCACCACTAGGTTGGTGCATCATTACACGGCTATGTTTCAAAGCTGTGCGTTTACCTTTTACTCCTGCGCACATGAGCACTGCGCCCATACTGGCAGCGATACCTGTACAAATGGTTGAAACATCTGGTCCTATAAACTGCATTGTATCATAAATACCAAGTCCTGCATACACGCTGCCCCCAGGACTATTAATATACATTTGTATGTCACGTGTACGGTCAGTACTTTCAAGAAAAAGTAATTGAGCCGTTACAATATTCGCTACGTAGTCATTTATTCCTTCTCCTAAAAATATAATCCTGTCCATCATCAAGCGGCTGAAAACGTCCATACTTGCCACGTTCATTGGCCTTTCTTCAATGATATAAGGAGTAAGACTAGTTACCTGGTGTTGCTGAAAATTATGCAATGTTGCACCGCTGATGCCGTGATCCTTCACTGCATATTTTTCAAATTCTTTTCCAAAATTCATTTATAAAAATTTATTGAAGTGAAAGTAAGTATTGTTTACTAATAGATTATGGTTCATTCAAATACTATGCAAAACAAGAAAAGCGACAAAATAGCACTTGCTGTAAATTCGCAGTAAAGAGTGCCCGCCTTCTTAGCTTTCCTACATGCAAAAGAATAAGGCCAGACCTTCGCCTGACCTTATTTTAGCTGTTTATGCTGCACTAGTGGCTGTGGTGATGTTGCATAGCTGTAAATTCTTCAGGTGTCACTACATCTTCTATCACATTTACCTGTTCTTCCAAAGCGTTGAACAACTTACTCGTTTGTAGCTGGTAGTAAGTGTTTTCAATGAACTTTTTGTCTTTCGACATACTCTCGGCGTAACCATCTAACCACGGTGCTTCTTCGAGGCTTTGTTTCCCCATATAACCCATAATCTGTTGCTTCGCAAAGTCTTTAATTTCCGCCGGACCAACATTTATTTCGTTCTGGTTTGTAAGCTGGCTTGTAATCAAAGTCCACTTTAAAGAGTTGGCAAAAGCGGGATATTCCTTTTCTGCCTCTTCGGCAGTCTTAGGTTCTTCCTGCCCCTGCTGCATCCATCGCTTTAAGAAATCTTCAGGAAATTCGATCTGAGTATGGTCTAGCAGGTGATGATAAATCTGGTCATGCATCTGGTTACGTGTTTGTGCATTCCATGTACCTTGAATACCTTCTTTGACCGCTTTACGAAAGTCCTCTTCCTTTACGACGTTTTTGCCGGGAAATGCCTGGGAGAAAAATTCTTCAGTCATTTCGGGCTTCTCAACTAGACCAACTTTGGTAATGGTCATTTTAAAGTATTTGTTAGCAGCACCTTCTTCATTCGCTGCAATACCCAGATCACTCGTGATCCATTCTCTTTCTTTTTCATCAAAAGCGCTGTTCAATAGCAAGACAATTGAATCATCTTTTTTCTTGCCCATTAGCTGAGGTCGAAAAGCTTCGGCAAAATATTTTACCAATACAGAATTACCCTTGTTAATCCCGCCCTCGATTTCGTTGCCTTCCGCATCGCTTTCTGCAAAGGTTACATTCAACACATTATCTTCGGTTGTCACCTCCTCAGGGTCAGTCATTTTTCCATGACGTACCTTTAAACGATCTATTTCTTCATCAATCATCGCATCCGTTACGTCTACTTTATGACGGGTAACGGTAATGTTTTTAACATCAATATCGATGGCAGGTTTTAAACCTATTTCAAATGCAAATGCATAGTCAGCAGGATTGTTCATGTCCAACTGTCGTGCGTCTGTTTCGAGCGGTAAGGGCTGTGCAAAAATGTCCAGTTTCTCCTCCTGCATGTATTTATTCAGTTCTTTCTCTACCGTACGAAGCACCTCTTCGGTAAATACACCTGTGCCATGCATCTTCTTTATCATTCCGGCCGGTACCATTCCTTTACGAAACCCAGGAATGTTTGCAGTTTTAGCATACTTTTTAAGCGATTGCTCGAAGGCGGGCATGTAATCGTGTGTTGAAAGCGTAACAGTTACTTTGTCTGTCAGCTTACCAATATTCTCTCTTGAAACAGTAGCCATACTATTAGTTTAAATAAGATTTTTTAAAAAAATTTCGGCAAACGACGAAAGGATGCTGAAAATTTCGGGCTGCGAAGGTAAGTTTTAGGTTGGAAAAAAAGTACGTATTATAATTTTTAAGCCTCTAAAAACACAATTTTCAATTTCCTTGGATGGATAGTTTTTGGATTATGTGCAGTATATCTTCACAAAACTTCTGTTGCGACACTCCGTTTAACGGTAGAATTACTAGATTACTATCGGACAATAGGTTTAATACGTTTTGAAAAAACACTAACTTTATGTTCTATGGCAAATGTAAAATTAAAGACAGTTGAGAGAAAAACAACAGTCACACGCAATGAAGTAAGCGGAGCATTTGCACTAGCGAGGGGTATGGAACGTAAAAATTCTCCAAGCGTAGCCAAAGGAGCTCCAAAGCAGGGAACTGGCACTAAGAAAAAGTCTCGTTAAGTAATGCCGTTTGACTATAAGGACAACGTATTTATTAATTGCCCCTTCAATGTTGATTACATCAACAATCTCCACGCTCTCGTTTTTACAGTGTATCGTTGTGGTTTTGTTCCGGTTAGCGCTCTAAGCGAAGACAACGGATTGGATAACAGGTTATCCAAAATCGAAAATCTGATCGAAAATTCGAAGTATGGCAAACATGACATTTCACGAACAGAATTAAATGATCATGGTTTCCCCCGCTTTAATATGCCATTTGAATTGGGGATTTTCGTCGGGGTCAAAAGATTTGGCAGCAGAGATCAAAAAAGTAAAAATGCCTTAATTTTTAAAAGAACAAGATTTACCTACCAAAATTACCTATCTGACTTGAGCGGTGTTGATACTAAAGCTCACAACAATAACACTTCAGTCATTATCCAAAGTATCAGGGATTGGTTAAAGACCTCTTCACGACGAAGCTCAACACCTGGTCATTTGAGTATAATTAAAGACTTTAATAGTTTTGAGGCAGAACTGCCAGCGGCTCTCGCTAACATAAACTTAGAAATTTTCACTCTTACATTTAATGATCTATGCCTGGTAATTGAAGAATTTTTAAAACCTGTTATGGCTCATTAGCATTTGATCATAATCATCCCTGCAACCAGAGGTAATAAGGCTTTGATAAAATAAATACGACAGGCAATTGCAGTACGTTCAGGAGTAACACGATTTAATGAGTAGTTTATTACATAAAAAGAGCCCTCTTTCGAAGGCCTTTTTGCTGTGCGGATGATAGGGGTCGAACCTACATGCCTTGCGGCGCTAGATCCTAAGTCTAGTGCGTCTGCCAATTTCGCCACATCCGCGGGGTTGCAAAAGTAGGGGTTTTCACAAAAACAAAAGACATCATTTAT
>JBBPZJ010000268.1:0-4624 GCA_038199395.1 Chitinophagales bacterium | reverse complement strand
TCGCAGGTATCTGGCAGTGTTTTATCTCCTACTTTGTCCGGATTTATTTCATTTTTACCGGAAGCAATAGACATGGCCTTTTTTCGTCCACATATAACAGAGATCAAAAACTTTTTTTACGTTCCTGCCATTATCGAAAATATCTTTTTGATAGTATTAATTATCCTTTGCATTCTTCGAAGACGCCGGAAAATTAATATTCCCGCAACGCTACTTTATCTATTTGCATTTGCCCTATCGGTACTGTTAATTTGCGGTTATACCGTTCCCTTTACCGGCGCCATTGTTAGATATCGCAGCCTGGTTCTCCCCTTACTTGTCACTCCCCTGCTTTGTATTGCAGATGTTTCTTATCATACTAAAAACAGAAAGTTGTTTAAATAAAGCGTTTTGATAAGTTTAAAGCCCGTATTGGTGAACCAGTTCTAACTACTAATTTGAGAGTTACTGAAACAAGCATCCTGCAATAATATGTCTTTTCTAATTTATGGAAGAGGTTTAACCATAATGTCTTTAAATAAAACTTTGCTCTTTGGGTCGTGCCCTTGTAATGCGAATGTGCCATTCGAAATAATTCTTTGTGCATTGCCACCGCTGCGTTTCAAATTTTCAGGTTCAGTATAATCTACTACAACTTTGTCATTCACTTTTATGATCACTCGTTTTCCCTGTACAGTAATACTTTCAGTATACCATTCATTATCTTTTACATAGACTTCCTTTACATCTTCAATACCATATAGGCTACCCGTTCGGCGCCAGTCCGTGTGAGAGTTGTTCACCTGCACTTCATAACCTTTTTCCGGCCAACCTTTTTCCTGGTATGCGGTATGAAAGTAAATCCCGGAATTTGAACCGGGGAAGGTCATCACTTTTGCAGTAAACTCGAAATTTCTAAAATTATGATCCATCACAGGACCATCATAAAATAAGTGAGCAGTATTTCCATTTACTACAATAATTCCATCTTCTACTTTAAAAGTTTCTGCATTTGCACCTACTTTCCATCCATTCAGTGTTTTTCCGTCAAAAAGACTTATCCATTTGCCATCCTGCAAATGCTTAATATGTGGGATAAAGGAAACAAAACATATAATGATGATGCTTAAAAGGGCGAGCTTCCTCATGGTTATATCTTTTTTAGTCAATGAAATTAGAGCATTTTAAAGAACTGGCACTATTTGAAGTTTATATTCTCTCATTTCTTATAATAATTTGATGAGCGCTTGAATGACGAAGGCAGAGATCCTTTAGAAAAAGCTTATTCCCTACTCAGTTAATTGTGTCTCTGTCATTAATCGAAATCATAGTTTCAATGGCATAATTTTTTCACTTCTCAATATCTTCTTCTTAAAACAAATTTTAATTTTTTCATTTTAAATAGCACGTAATGAAAGCTGCAGTATTTCATAATCCAAAAGACATAAGGGTAGATAACGTTCCTGATCCTGAGATTAAACAACAGGGCGATGCCATCATCAGAGTTACTTCTACTGCCATTTGCGGGTCAGATCTTCATATTTATAACGGCATGTTCCCCCAACCAAGAAACATGATCTTAGGCCACGAATTCATGGGAATAGTGGAGGAAGTCGGAAGCCATGTTAGCAAATTAAAAAAGGGCGACCGTGTCGTCGTTCCCTTTCCTGTTGCGTGTGGCGGATGTTTTTTTTGCAATCATGATCTCGTTGGCCACTGCGAAAATTCAAATCCTGATCACTACGGACCAGAGGGCGGTTTGTTGACAGAGAAAGGCGGTGGATTATTTGGATATACGGATCTGTATGGCGGATATGATGGCGGTCAGGCGGAATTTGTGAGAGTTCCTTATGCCGATTTCGGACCCAGAAAAGTCTCAGATTCTCTTACTGACGAACAGGTTTTGTTTCTTACAGATATTTTGCCTACCGGCTATGCGGCGGTAGATTGGGGCGGCGTAAAAGGTGGCGAAACTGTGGCCGTTTTTGGATGTGGACCAGTCGGACTAATGGCTATGAAAGTAGCGTGGCTAAGGGGAGCCTCTAAAGTAATTGCACTGGACATTGAAGATTATAGGTTAACAATGGCTGCGACTGTATGTGGCGCAGAAATAATAAACGTAAGGGATAACGATAGAGCAATTGAAGAGATAAGGAATTCGACAAACGGGCGTGGAGCAGACGTAGTAATTGATGCGGTTGGAATGGAAGCGGACAGAAGTGCTCTTGACCGGGTGAAAAGTGTGATTAGGATGGAAAAAGGAACTATAAACGCTTTAAGAATGTGCCTGTCAGCAGTGCGTAGAGGCGGCACTGTTTCCGTGGTAGGAGTTTATGGTTATCCGTATGATAACTTTCCCTGGCACCAGATTTTTGATAAAGGCCTCACCATTCGTGCAGGTCAGGCGCCTGCTCATAAATATATCGATGAATTAAATCGATGGGTAGAAGAAGGCAAAATAAAACTAGATGACATTATCACACATCGTTTACCGCTTTCTCAGGCAGCACATGCTTATGAAATATTTAATAATAAGGAAGATGATTGTGTAAAAGTTGTTTTAAAACCGTAGCATACGCTGCTGAACAACAATAAAAAAGGTGGTACTCGACCACCTTTTTTATTGTTGCGTCTAATGAAACGACTCGAGCATGTTTTTGTATAAGGTTGGAGTCCTCCAATAACCACCGGCAATAATTCTTCTTATCGTATATAAAGGGTCATCAGGATCTCGTTTAGTACTAAGTATATATGCAGAACGAACACCACGCTTCTTCAGCTCAGGAATAGCTTCACGGTTCCATACTCCGAACGGGTAGGCAAAATCAACTGCTTTTTTGCCAGTTAATTCTTCTATCGTTTTTTTTGGCTTTTCAATTTGAGTGATCCAATCCTGCTCAGTTTTATATCCTTTCACACTATGGTGATCCCAGGTATGAGAAGTAACAACGTGCCCTTCATCTGATAATTGTTTTATCTGTTGCCTGGTCATGTACTTTGGCCGGTTGATAGATACCGTCATTATGAAAAAAACGCCCTTAAAACCGTACTTTTTCATCTCTGGTGCAGCAATATTAAATTGATCATCATCGGTGTCATCATAAGTAAGCATTACAGGTTTAGCAGGGAGTGGTGCACCGTAAGCAAGGTAGTCATATAACTGATCTGGCAAAACAGTATGATAACCACTGTCAGCTAATATTTTTAAATCAGCTTTAAAAGCCTCTACGGGTCTTATATAATCCTTAGCTCCTTTGGAATCAGAACTGGTCCAGTCCCTAATTTGGTGATAGCACAAAATGGGAACTTCTTTACGAGCTAGTATTGTTGCGGCATCGGCCATTACTTTAGGCGCTTCACTCTTATTTGGAAGGGCTTGAGAAACACTAACTGGATCCTTCGTAGTGTCCTTTTTTCTATTATCCGGTTCACTACAACTGAAAACAAACAAACAAATAAGTATCATTGGAGGCAGAGACAAGTTTTTCATATTATTCTATAAACGTATTGTTGATATACTATTTTTAAAGGAGTGTTTGTAATTGTGCGAAAATAGAAGTAAGTCGTCAAATCGATCAAAAAATTTCATATGCTCTGACAACTAAAATAATAAAATTTTATAATACAACGACGGAGATGCATCAATACGTGTGAAAGCGGCGGCAGTAGAAACACAAAAGGTTGTCAGAAAAAAGGCAGACTAATACGGATAGCAACATCTTATAGAACACATAGTTGTAGATTGCGAGTGCAGTAAGGTCTAATAAATGCGTAGAGAACACGAAGGATTTAAATAGGACCCATACGAATCGAAAAAACCCTCGCATTACGAGGGCCTTCTTTCTATTGTCTCATTAGTGTTATTGATCTGCAACCTGGAAAGTCACATATTGAATAGCCTGATAAATAACATTTCTTCCGTTTTGAACTGCAGGATCCCATTTAGGACCTTTTTTAATAACCTTTACAGCCTCAGGACCGCAACTGGGACATGCTTTAGGAACTTCAATAGATTGAACATTACTAATACCGCCGGTTTTGTCTACGATAAACTGCACCTTTACTGTGTAATTGCCAGCAGGGGCACCATCATCGGCAGCAACGTTAGCATTTAAGTTTCTTTCGAGGTATCTTTTCCAACCATCCATTCCACCGGGAAACTTCGCTTCTTTTTCCACCTTGGTGAAAACTTTGTCATAGTCTTCTTCCACCTTTTTAGGAGCTGCTACGACTCCAGTACCTTTTTCTTCAACAGGAGGCGCAACAAAACCTTCATCTTTTTTACCCTCCTGGTTAATAGTTCCGATTTTTGTCTCCTCCAATTTTTCAACTGGTGGAGGTGGTTCTTTTACTAACTCATCCTTTACAATTTTAGGAGGGGTAAACTTTGTTATCTCAACTTTTGGAGGTTCAGGTTTTGGCGGAGGAGGAGGAGGAGGAAGAGGTTCGGGTTTCTTCTCCTCTTTTTTAATATCCTCTAATTGCACATCCTGAACGATTATCTTGTTCTTATCATTGTCATTATTCTTAGCCAATATTTGGGTTAGGAACAACAACAAACAAATAGCCAGCATGGAAACCAGAGCTATGGTTATCCTTCGGTTATAAGTTTTTCTAAGTTCGTAAGCACCGTACTCTTTATTCT
>JBBPZJ010000267.1:0-5713 GCA_038199395.1 Chitinophagales bacterium | reverse complement strand
TACGGATATGAAATGTCGAGCAACTTTAATTCCCGTTTAAAACCTGCGGAAGTGTTGGTGAAAGACGGCGAACCAAAGCTGATAAGAAAACCCGACGTATTTGAAGACCTGTTAAGAAATCAGGTCGAAGTTTTATAAAAAAAGAGCCTCCTCATTGGAGGTCTTTTTATTTATACCATTTGTATTGAAAAGAATTTTTTGGCCAATGCCTGTGCTACTATTTCCCTTTCGTACTAATGAGCATGGTTATTTTTTTGTTACCAGCGGCGGAATTTCAATTAATCTTAGTTTGCGTCGCACACTTATACTGCAGCAAAAAAATCATCATGTTCATTTTGTTTGGGTTCAAAGCCCCTTCAGGGGTTTGGGGTTTCTAGCGTCGCACACTTATACAAGTTTTTCATTACTCAGCAATCAGTGTCGTTGACTTAAGATCTTAATTGCCCTGTTAGGAGGAAGCTCCTACGGAGCTTTAAGAATTCATAATGTAAATCTTCTATAAACAGGTAGCTCCTATGGAGCTTAAGTCAACGGCATTGATTCATCAATGCACAAACTTATAAGACGGAGAGTATAATATAAAATCCATTCGCTATTTGCCATCAAAACAAATTTAATAATCTGCATCGTGGTAAGCATGTGGTATTATTCTATGTTCAGCCGGTAAGTAGTTTTAAAGCATTCCCAAAAAAAAATTCTGCTGTCATAATCTAAATTGAGATGAAAAATATTACCGCTGTATTTATAACTTTTATGGGTTTATCGTTTTTTGGATTTGGCTAAAATAGAAAACCATTTAAACAAACAGATATCATGCCCGGGCAACTATGGGCCCGACAATAGTGGAACCCACATTAATGCCCACAGCGGAGTATATTGTCTTTTAATGGCAGGGCTGGAAAGGATACAGCAGACGGTGGTATTTCCTGTTACACTTTAACCGATCTGGTAAAATGGAATAATGCCGGCGTAGTGCTGAACGTCGATTATGCTAATGAGAAAAGTGATATAGCATACGGGTGTATTCTGGAACGACCTAAAGTGGTATTCAACGAAGAAACCAGGAAATTTATAGCTTACTTAAAATTATTTCTGAGGGGAGAAGGTTATGCCACAGCTTATGTTGGAGTTGCCACAGCCAACAGTCCCTTGGGCCATTTACCTACAGTCATAAATTTCTTGCCTGTCAATCTGTAAAAGGTTCGGGTGATTTTGCCATGTTTAAAGACGACGACGGCAGCTTATATCATCTTGCGGTAAAAAAGCCGCAAAGAGATTTTTATATTGCTAAAATGAGTAGTGATTATATGCTGCCGGAAAGCGATTATACGATTTTAAAAACTATATAGGTCAGTACTGAAGCACCGGCCATTGTTAAAAGAAATGGTACATACCACCTCTTTGGGTCCGCATCCAATGGTTGGGCACCAACTGCGGCGCTCCCTTGCAGCAGGCAGGTTTGCGTTTAGAAAAATCTGATTTTACTTGTTGCGGATGAGTATGCAGCGAAGCCGTCAGAAGCGGGTTTGTTTGTAAGACTCTCATGGCATCCATAACAACTAACCATAATTAATACCATAGCAAACAAACGCTTAAGGTTGATCATTTGACTTATCACTTATTCTGCATTATCGTTACCACTTTTGTTATCCTTACCTCTGCTATCTTTTAGCAATTTAGCCATTCTCTCCACGATTTCTGGATGCTTAGCTGCTACATTTACTTTTTCGCCGATATCATTTTTTAAGTCATACAGTTGTGGTTTAGGATCATTCCCCAGTTCTATATTTGTTGCTTTCTGAATCTTTGGTCCATTGGATGCTTCAATAAACTTCCAGCTATCCTGTACAACAGAAAGGGTATTGTTTAAAGATTGCTCAATAATATAATTGCGACCGGTTTTAGTTTTACCCAATAGTGCATCTAACATATTGTAACTATCACGTGCATTATTATTAGAAATCTTTTGACCTGTTAAAGCTGCAAAAGAAGCGTATAAATCTACCTGGCTTATTTTCGCATCAGTAACAGTGCCTTGCTTTACCGTACCTGGCCATCTTACAATAAAAGGTATTCTGGTACCACCATCAAATGCACTATACTTTCCTCCTCGTAATGGTCCTGCTGGCGTATGGCCGTTTAGCTTTTCTGCCGCCTGATCCTGGTAACCATCATCTAAAACAGGGCCATTGTCGCTTGTAAAAATTAAAATGGTTTTTTCAGCTATTTTCAAACGATCCAGTGTTTTCAGTATCTCTCCAACTGTCCAGTCTAATTGTAAAATTGCATCCCCTCTTGCTCCCATTCCACTTTTACCAACAAACCTGGAGTTTGGCACACGCGGCACATGAATATCGTGTGTAGCAAAATATAAAAAGAAAGGATGGCTTTTTTGGTTTTCAATAAACTTAACAGCTTGTCCAGTCAAAACATCTGCAAGGTTTTCATCAATCCACCTGGCTTTATTGCCACCGCTCATCCAGCCAATGCGGCTAATGCCGTTTACAATGGTGTTATCATGCCCATGCGAAAATTTCATCTTAAGAAGTTCAGGATTCTCTTTTCCGGTAGGATCATTGCCAATCTTTTCTTTATAATTTACTCTTATTGGATCAGCAGGATCGAGATCAACAATTCTGTGGTTTTCCAGATATACACAAGGTACCCTGTCCCCGGTGGCAGGCATAATAAAAGAGTAATTAAATCCTATTTCAAGGGGGCCCGGTTTTATATCTGCGTTCCAGTCAGGTCCGCCTTTCGGTCCTAAGCCTAAATGCCATTTGCCTATAACGCCCGTTTTATACCCTGCATTTTGCAGCATTCCAGGCATGGTAGTAATGTTTGCAGGAATAAGTAGAGCAGCATCACCGGGCGCTATACCTGTACCTTGCTTTCTCCACGCATACTCGCCGGTCAGCATAGAAAAGCGTGATGGAGTACAAGTTGCAGAGGTGGCATAAGCGCTTGTAAAACGAAGTCCCTGTGTGGCTATCTTATCAATATTTGGTGTCTTTATTTTAGTGGCGCCATTACCACTAATATCTCCATAACCAAGATCATCTGCATAAATGATAACAATGTTTGGAGTATTGTTTTTTGAAGTCTGAGCTTTTAAATGCAGACCTTCAAAAACTACTAAGGTTAATAAAGAACAGCTAATTTTTTTTAAAAAATTTTTCATACACGTTTTTATTTTGACTTATTACATTTTATTTCCTGATCAATAATTCATTACCCGGCGCTAAGGTTGTGTATCTCGTTGCGGCGTAATGGATCAAACTTGTTTTAACTACGGTATCCTGCGCACCAACTTTATCTTTGGCTTTCCTATAAATCATCCATTATTTACTCGCTAATCCTTCTGTATTTCTTACACATCTGAAACCGAGGTTATTAGAACCGCTGCTCACTTCACCTTTACCACGGCTGCCTGGTCTGTAGCGAATGCAATACTGGTCACTGCATAAAAAGGAACCTCCCCGTTGCACTCCTTTTACTGTACCCGGCTGGTATCGTCCATTCTGGTCTATTATATACAGCACATTCACCGGGATCGTTCCTTTTGGATTAGTAGTCAAACGATAGCATTTTATTATTGTATTTTTAATTTTTAATACTCTTATAATTACTAAAACAGGTTGTGCTTTGATCCTATCTATTCTAAGGCCACTATAAAAAAAGCTGATTGAAGAAATATACTATGGCTTACACTTTAATACGGCTACACCTTATACTCATTTAGATCAACACGCAACTTCTTAAATGCCAGTTGTAACAGATTTGAGACAGTTTGAGGATTGTTTCCCATTATATCAGCTATTTCATCGCGACTTAAATGTTGAAAAAATTTTAGATAAATGACTTCTTTTTGTCTTTTAGGCAGCCTTGACACTACCTCAAAGATTTTTTTAGCGAGATGCCGAATCTCTTCATTATCAATAATTTTTTCTTCAATTGATAATTCGAAATCAAAATAGTCAGAAGCATCAAGGTTATCCCGGTACTTTAACAACCTGTTCTCCGACTGTATTTTTCTATGTAAACCCCGTCTTAATGAAGCTATAAGATAAGCTCTCGGATTTACATTTGAGCTTAGATGTAATCTTCTGTTCCAAACGCCGACGAAAAGTTCCTGGATGCAATCTTTTACCATTTCCGCATTAGACGAATACTTTGAACCGAAATTAAACAGGGACTTATAGTGTAATTCCATTAATCGCTCAAAGGATGATTTGTCTCCCTGCAAAAAAGATTGCCAAATATGAAGGTCAGGAATGTTCACTCTCACTAAAGAATACAATCGTTATAAAAAAACTTAATAAAAACTTGTATAGCCTGTAACAAACTTGAAAGTAGGAAAATAAGGAAATAAAGCATTAAAATTTTACTTTAATAAGCTAATTGCAAATTAATCTGCGATAGCCCAAAAACAGTTCAACGATATTTTATACTATTACTTCCATATCAAATTTCATTAAATCAAGCAATCTCGTACCTAATTTAATAATTTAATATTTAAACGTTGAGCATCTCCAGTAGCTTATTACCAGCCTTATTTATTAGCGTTTTCTGAGACATAGGGGTTACCAAAAATAAAGGTTGAACAACTGAATGTCCAACCCCTTTTTCGTATAAGCATCAAATTTTATTACTTACAAGTTGTTCTCCACCAGAGCTTACTTCCCTTCGGATTAACGAAGCATCTTTAAGAATAAAAACCGAATAAATCACCGACCATTTTGTCCATATTACCATAATTGAAAAGGGCAACCTTTATTAGCTTTTCTGTTTCAATTTTATCTTTAATGAGAAGGTGTGAAGCCATTTATTTTGAAAAGAGATTTTGAGAAATAAAATGATACATATTACTTTAGGCAGTTTGTTACCTTGCCTGTTGCCGGAGTAGTGACTATTTTACCCCTCTGAATTTCCAATTGTCCGTTAGACCCAATAAATTGATTTTCCAGGTCTGCTGCTTTAACGCTTGAAATCGCCCCGGTTACCACACTTTTCTTTTGTGTTCCATAACCTACTACCACCACTTCACCAATAGAAGCTGTAAGTGAATTTAAAGTTACATTAATAACTTTTCTTCCTTGTAACGGAACCTCTTCGGGGGCATAACCAACATAAGAAAAAACAAGGATTGCATTTTCATCTGGCACAGAAAGAGAAAAACTTCCCTGCAGATTTGTAGAAGTGCCGGCAGTACTACTTTTTACAGATACGCTTACTCCGTTTAAAGGATTGTTAGATGCATCTGCTACCCTACCCTTCACTACGATATTCTGGCGCTCCTCGTTTTTATAAAGAATAATTGAACTTCCCTGAACCTGATAAGATATGTTTTGTTTTTTAAAAATCTGATTGAGAATAACCGATAAAGACTGATCCTGGTAATTGAGATACAATTTGTCGTTCCCAACATTTTGGGGACTATAAGCAAAATGTACATCTGCCTGTTCTTCAATCCTGCTTAATACCTTTTTTATATCCTCCTGACTTGTTTGAAGTGATATTTTCTTATCCAGAAGACTTTGCGAATATCCTCTTGCATCTGTTAATAGAAACAGGAATACTAATTCTACTTTACCAAGTTACTTACTTACTAAATGGAAGCAAAATTCTGATATATTTGCGTATCAATCAACATCTCCGACTATCGTTTTTTAATTCACTATAATAAATACCGCCCATGAAGAGCAACCCACTC
>JBBPZJ010000266.1:0-3916 GCA_038199395.1 Chitinophagales bacterium | reverse complement strand
TTTTGCTCTACCCGATCGCGCAATTGCGGTGCCAACTGGGGATCAACGTACCTGGCCTTGTTCTCAAACAAGCCAATTTTTACGGTTTTAACTTCCGGAGGTATGCTTACATCTTTAAAAGAATAAATATGACAGGAAGTAAGAAATACTAAAAAAAAGGAAGATGCAATTAGAGCAAAACTATAATTACAAACAGGATGTATCTTTTTCCATGGGTACATTCTTGTTTTTATATCTGATTGTAAACTTTTATTTTTCATAATACCATAACTTCTTAAAAATTACAATGACAACAAAAAGGCGATAGTCGCTTACCTTTTTTTTCTAACCCGGTTCTTAGTTTTAAGCCACTCAATCGTCAATATCATACTCTTTTAATTTGCGATATAAAGTTCTTTCACTAATTCCAAGGTCACTTGCAGCATCTTTTCTTTTGCCTTTATGCTTTTTTAAAGCTTTTATGATCAATTCCTTTTCCTTGTCCATGATGTTTAAGGACTCTTCAACTTCCTCGTGATGGTGGATGTCATCAAAAATAACCGGTTGAGGATGATTCATCACGCCGTGTTGAATAGCAGGCGCAGGATGCTGCTGAAACTCATTGTTACTAACGGAACTATAATCGTGTAATAGCGTTTCCCGGGCAAAAGCAACAGCCGAATTAGATGCAGACGGATTTTGCAATATCTCAACGAACATCTTTTTCAATTCCGTTACATCCTTTTTCATGTCGAAGAAAAGCTTGTATAATATTTCACGTTCATTTGCAAACTCGTGATGCGAGGTGGTTCCATTAACACTACTCGCTAAAACGGGTAACCTGTTTATATTGGCTTCCGGTAAAAATTGTCTAAGCTGTTTTGCTGATATTAGTTTTTCGGTGGTTAAAACCGATATTTGTTCTGCAATATTCTTTAACTCCCGTACATTACCCTTCCAGGGATAGTTAATTAACAACGTTTTAGCCTCATCATCCAATTGGACAGGGGTTGTTTTATATTTTTCTGCAAAATCAATAACAAATTTCCTAAACAGCAAAATGATATCTTCCTGTCTGTCTCGTAATGCGGGCACCCTTATGGGCACTGTGCTTAGCCGGTAATATAAATCTTCACGAAACTTACCGGTTTGTGTAAACTCAAGAAGCTCTCTGTTAGTTGCTGCGATTACTCTTACGTCAGTCTTTTGAACCTTAGAAGAACCAACTCTTATAAATTCACCGGTTTCTAATACACGTAGTAAACGCGCCTGCGTGCCTATCGGCATTTCACCTATTTCATCGAGGAAAATTGTTCCGCCATTTACGGTTTCAAAATATCCTTTACGGCTGTCAACAGCTCCGGTAAACGATCCTTTTTCGTGACCAAATAGTTCGGAGTCAATTGTCCCTTCAGGAATGGCTCCGCAGTTTACCGCTATAAAGGGATTATGTTTTCTTGCGGATAAGGCATGTATAATATGAGAAAAAGCTTCTTTACCAACACCGCTTTCACCTACAATTAGCACGCTTAGATCGGTGGTCGCAACCTGTACTGCTACACTCAAAGCATGGTTTAGAGCGACGCTGTTTCCTATTATTCCAAATCTGTTTTTAATTGATTGAAGATCCATTATGAGTCTTTAAGTAATATTCCAACTTCCTGTTTTAAAACAGGAAGAGGATTTCTAAATAATATTTCTACTAATTGTACTCAAATTTATCGCAGTGATAAATGAGTTATGTTTTAGTTTACTAATGTCGCCAAATGAGATTTTACACTTTTTAAACACTGAAAAGTTTTTATTTATTTATTCGGCGATTTCACCTATCAGAGTTGCCCCTGTAGCACTATTCACTTTCACATTTACATAATCCCCCTTGTTGAGGTTAAAATTCTCTTTTGGAAATACAACCACTTTATTCTGGCTGCTTTTGCCGGCCCAGTCAGTTGCACTTTTCTTAGAATTGCCCTCTATCAATACCTTGAATGTCTTTCCGATGTCTTCAATGTTACTTTTTTGAGACAGTCTATTTTGAAGTTTTACGATTTCATCAAGTCTTCTTTTTTTAACATCTAAAGGTACATCATCAGTAAAGCGACGTGCGGCAAGCGTACCTGGTCTTTCACTGTAAAAGAACATATAACTCATGTCATATTTGCTGTATTCCATTATTGACAAAGTGTCTTTATGCTCTTCTTCGGTTTCAGTGCAAAAACCTGCAATAATATCTGCACTAATACTACAGTCGGGCATAATTTCTTTTATTCTGTCGACTTTTGCCATGTACCACTCTCTTGTATAAGTTCTGTTCATCAATTGCAATACCCGCGTATTGCCACTCTGAACGGGCAAATGAATGTACTTGCAGATGTTTTCATATTTAGCCATTGTAAACAAAACCTCGTCCGTAATATCTTTTGGATGCGATGTGCTAAAACGAACTCTTATTAACGGACTTACTTGAGCAACCATTTCCAGTAGTTTAGCAAAAGTTACTATCATATCCTTTTGTTCATCGACCCAATAGTAGCTATCTACGTTTTGTCCGAGCAAAGTCACTTCTCTAAATCCGTTTTCGTAAAGCTCCCGGCATTCGCTTATAATGCTATATGCATCACGGCTACGTTCGCGTCCTCGTGTAAAAGGTACCACGCAGAAGCTACACATATTATTACAGCCCCTCATAATGCTTACAAACGCATTTACCCCGTTGCTGCTTAAACGAATTGGAGAGATGTCGGCATAAGTTTCATCGCGGCTCAGCAAAACGTTAACACCCTTCTGACCTCCTTCCGCTTCCAGTATTAGTTGAGGAAGAGTTCTATACGCGTCTGGTCCTATCACCAGGTCCACAAGTTTTTCTTCTTCCAACAGCTTGCCTTTTAATCTTTCTGCCATGCATCCTAAAATACCAACCAGCATTCCACGTTTTGCCTGTTTTGCCTTTTTAAATTCCGTTAATCTTTTTCTTACGGTTGCCTCTGCTTTTTCCCGGATAGAGCAAGTATTTACAAAAACCAGATCAGCTTCTTCAAAATTTTTGGTTGCACCAAAACCTTCATTACTTAATATCGAAGCAACAATTTCACTATCAGCAAAATTCATTGCACAGCCGTAACTTTCTATATAAAACTTCTTTTTATAAATATTCGGTTCAACTGCATAAGGGGCAAAAGACTCACCCTGACGCTCTTCGTTGTGCACTTTACCTGTTAATTCTAGGGTTTCCATTAAGCAAAAAAATTAGGCGGCAAAAATAGTGAATTTAGAGGAGAATGTCAGTTTGGCAGAATGGTATTTGTTATTTTCACATTTTTAAAACTTATGTCATTATTAAAAGCAGTTTTGTAATTGCCAGCTTAATTGAAGCCGCAAAGAAAACTTCATGTGGATCAGTAGCTAACGTTACAGATCAAGCGGAATCAAAAACGATAAGTTCAATCCAAAAGAGAAAAAGTAGCACTGCACACTAGCTGCTTTTTTATCTCATCAATAAAATTATATTTAAAGCTTAATTGTAGCTTTTCTAATCAGGCTGAGGGAGTTTTTATTCAATATTTCGTACTCCATTTTAATAGATGTTCCCGCGGGAGCAGCAGGTACAATATAAGGAACAAGCAAAGTATCTGCTCTTTTGATTTGAGAAAAAGATGGAGAGTAAGGAAAGGTAGAAACCTTTGCTCTTGCTCCCGTGCCCACTGTTTCATAAAAATTCACTTCTTTAATCTCGCTATCAGAAAAGTACTGCAGTTCCGTTTTAAAGGTTGTACCTGCGGTAAACTTAGCATTGTTTAGGTCAACAACAGGTGTAGCACTCACGATGCCAGCAATTCAAGGATTAATTAAAACCCTTACTGTGCTTGTGTTTGAGACCTGATTGAAAAAATATTTTTCCGGTAGATAAGGGACACAAAAACGCCTTTCGGCGTTTTTA
>JBBPZJ010000265.1:0-6771 GCA_038199395.1 Chitinophagales bacterium | reverse complement strand
TACTACTATTGGAAAACAGAACACCAACTAAAGTTATTCTAACAAACCGCCGTATGCCGAACGGCACGTACGGTGGTGTGAGAGGACAGTAAGGGAAATAATCCCTTACTTCCTACTCGATTTATAAAGATACATTCAACTATTACTTAGGTGATTTAACTTTCTGTCACTCATTTTTATTTGTTATCTCTGGGTTTCTCTGCGTGTGTCTTTCTTTGCGTCCTCTGCGTTTAATTTTTTTGTTCATTAAGCGAGTGAGTAGAACTTATTCTTTAGAATATCGGCTTTTTATTTTTAAAAAGGGACATTCAACTATTACTTAGGTGATTTAACTCTCTGTCATTCATTTTTATTTGTTTTCTCTGGGTTTCTCTGCGTGTGTCTTTCTTTGCGTCCTCTGCGTTTAATTTTTTTGTTGATTAAGAGCGTGAGTAGAACTTATACTTTTAGTTGAATTTTATTTAGTTTTCTTTAACTGCCAAATAGTTTTTAACAAAGAATGTTTAAACAAATAAAATAGCAAAATGTCTTAAACCCTAATATTGCAAACCAAATCAAGAATGATGAAGAAAATATATTTATTTATAGCTGCATTGGGTTTGATAGCAGGTACGGTAAATGCACAGAATGATCCAAAGGCAAAGAAGATTTTAGATGCGGTGAGTGAAAAATTAAAAGAATATAACGGCGTCAATGCAAACTTCACTTTAGTTTCAAAAACTCGCAGCGGCAAAATAAATAATAATGGTCCCGGTAAGATTTCTATTAAAGGAAACAAATATTACATTAAGCAGGGCGCTACCGAAATTTTTAACGACGGTACCAAAACCTGGAACTACAACGGAAATAATGAAGTAACAGTGAGTCTCACTGAGGATGCTGACAATGCACTTTCTCCTCAAATGTTACTGACTAATTTTTACGATAGAGATTTTACTTATAAACTTGTCTCATCTGCCGGAAAATATAACGAGATACAGATGCTGCCCATAGATAGGCGTAAAAATTTTCAGAAGATTAATCTATTCGTCGACAAAGCTAAAATGATGGTTACAAAAGCCGTTGTTTTAGATAAGAGCAATAATGCTACTGTGCTTAACCTCACTAATATCAATACAGCAGCTAACATCCCTGAAAATACTTTTGTCTTTGATAAAAAGAAATACAAGCAAAATATAGAAGTAATAGAATAAAAATAGCGCCGCACTACTGAAAAAACCGTTCGCACAAGCGACGGTTTTTTTAATGTCTCAAACTTGTATCTTGCAGCATCTCAAGTAAGTATTATGAAACATCTTCCTTTAAACACGCAGATTTTTATCAAAAACCGGGATAGATTTGTCAGAGAAATGAAGCCTGGCAGCATAGCTATTTTCAACAGTAACGATGAGGTTCCTGTAAATGGAGATGCTATCTATACTTATGTTCAAAACAGCGACTTGTATTGGTTTACCGGTATAGAACAGGAAGAAACAATGCTGATCTTTTTTCCTGGAAATCCTGATGAAAAGTACCGTGAAGTTCTCGTGTTATT
Source organism: Chitinophagales bacterium (assembly GCA_038199395.1). Taxonomy (GTDB): domain Bacteria; phylum Bacteroidota; class Bacteroidia; order Chitinophagales; family Chitinophagaceae; genus Segetibacter. The sequence continues at coordinate 5,237 of JBBPZJ010000265.1, read as the reverse complement.
ACGGCCAAACGAATTAAAGGAAAAATGGGATGGAAAAAGGTTGAGGGCAGATGAAGCAACTCAACTCTCAGGTATAAAAACAGTCGTTTGGATAGATGCTATTGAGGCTTTATTGCAAACATGGGTGCATTTGGCCGACAATATTTACCTGAATACCAATGAAAATGATCGTAAAAGCTCCTGGCTTGAAACCAGGGATTACCGGTACGCCCGGCAGTTTATGGAGCGTTACCCCTTGCATCACTACGAGCGGGCGGCAAAAATCTTAAAACAACTGCGGTCGATTAAAACTCCTGAAGAAATAGAGGTGATGAAAGAAGCGATCTCCGTTACTGAAAGCGCTTTTAGAAGGCTGCTCGATTTTATACAGCCTGGTGTGATGGAGTACGAGATCGAAGCTGCTATCGTACACGAGTTTTTACGCAAACGGTGCAGAGGTATCGCCTATAACAGCATAATCGCAAGCGGCGACAGAGCACGTACTTTACATTATGTTTTTAATAATCAGGAGTGTAAAGACGGTGAATTAGTTTTGATGGATTTTGGTGCTAACTATGGAGGCTACTGCGCTGATCTGACCCGTACTGTGCCTGTAAGCGGAAAATTTACCCAAAGACAAAAAGAGGTCTATAACGCTTGTTTGCATTTGCACAATTTTGCAAAGGGACTTTTAAAACCGGGTATTTCGATTGTTGATTATACAGAAAAAGTAGGTGATGAAGCTACACAACAATTTATAAAAATAGGCCTCTTAAAAGAAGAAGATGTAAAGAATGAGGACAAGGAAAACAGGGCTTATCGAAAATATTTATACCATGGCATTTCGCACCATTTAGGGGTAGACGTACACGATCTCGGAACAAGGGTTGAACCTATACAAGCAGGAATGGTATTCACAGTGGAGCCGGGTATCTACATCGAAGAAGAAAAAATGGGCGTTCGCATAGAAAATAACCTATGGATAACAGAAAATGGAAATATCGATCTAATGAAAAATATTCCTATTACCGTGGAGGAAATAGAATACCTGATGCAAACAAAGCCTACGGCGAAATAATATCTGGACAAAGGATATTTTGACAACGGAAAACGGACAATAGTAAATAGACAATAGACTGCTTTTACAACGTACTTGTTCTTTTTTATTAGTTCCGTTATATAAACAGATGTTATGGCTTTTGAATTTGAAGAGTTAGAAATATGGAAAGCAGCTATTGATATATCTGATGACGTAAACAAGCTAACTAGGCTTTTCCAAAGGATGAAAATTCGTGTTAACCTCTCAAATGAAAAGAGCGAAAGATAGTATTTCTTTAAATATTTCTGAAGGTTCTACCGGTCAATCAGACGCTGAACAATGTAGGTTTTTAGGATATGCTCAAAGGTCAGCCTTAGAGGCGGTTAATTGTCTATATTTGGCTCAAAGAAGAGACTTTTTGCAAAAAGACGATTTTACCATCTTGTATAATAAAATAGAAAGTGAAGTTGTAAAAATTCAGGCTTTCAACAATTTATTACAAAACAAGAAATAGTTACAGTGGACAGTGGTCGGTAGTCCGACGTCGTTGTCGTTTTTATGAAACAATTACCTAACATATTTACATTACTAAATCTTTTTTTCGGCTGCATCGCAATCGTTTTTATTCTTATGAATTCAATGGTTCCTGTTGCCGATCAGAGTGGAGAAGTAATGATGATGATGCCCGAAAAAATTTATTGGGCTTCTGTTTTTATAGGCATTGCAGCAGTTATTGATTTTCTTGACGGACTAGTAGCAAGAATGCTGAATCTAAGTTCGGAAATGGGGAAACAATTAGACAGCCTAGCTGATGTTGTTAGCTTTGGTGTTGCTCCCGGTATGATCATTTACCAATTTCTTCGTCTTTCTTTTGCTCAACAGGAAAACGGTTTAGATATTTCGATTCTCTGGTTATTACCAGCATTTGTGGTTCCCTGTGCTGGTGCATTTCGGTTGGGACGTTTTAATCTTGATAAAGAGCAGTCTTATGGCTTCAAAGGTGTTCCTATTCCTGCTGCAGGATTATTAATCGCATCTTTTCCGCTGATTTACTGGTTTTCTAATAATGCTTACGCCATGCGTGTATTGTTAAATCCGTGGTTTTGGTATGCACTAATAGCCTTAGTTGCTTATTTAATGATTTGCACGCTTCCTATGATGGCGCTTAAGTTTAAAGGCTTAAGTTTTAAAAACGATCTGCCTAAATTTGTTTTAGTAGCAGTTGCAATCGTAGCTGGAGTCATTTTTCAGTGGTGGGCTGTGCCTATTGTGTTCATTGCTTATGTTGTATTGTCTCTTGCAATGCCTGAGTATGCAAGAGGTCGTAAGACACCTTTCTGAAATGGCAACTATTCTTATTAAGCCTCTATTCTCACTCACACTTAAAGGGTTATCTGCCTTTTGCGCAGTCGATGACAAAGGCATGAAAAACAAATGTTCCAGCCACAGTAGTACTAAAGCCAAATCGAAGAACGATGAAAGGAACGGGCTGTTATCGTTCCTTTCTTGAATTTTCTTTGGTTACTTTCTTTTTTTCAAGAAAAAGAAAGTAACCAACTCGGCGTCTAAAAAGGCTTGAAATTAAGCAGCGTCCTAGACACATTGATTCATATTGATCATCCACGTTCACCTTACCTTTGCCACTTCAAAATATTTTACATGACTTACAATGTTCAGATAAAAGTAATGCCTTTAAAAGATTTACTCGATCCACAGGGAAAAGCTGTTTTGGGAGGTTTGCTTAATCTTGGTTTAAATGGCGTAGAAGAAGTGCGAATTGGTAAACACATCACTTTACAAATAGATGCTGAAAGTGAAGAAGCTGCAAAGCAGATGGCCGAAGAAGCAAGTAAAAAGCTGCTTGCTAATCCTGTAATGGAGTTTTATGAAATTGAAATGATCAATTAAATAATTTTGAAATTTGAAAATGAGGGAATTTGAAAACATTTGCGTTCGCTGTCTGTCGAGTTCTTAGTACGTTCGAAACGAAGAATAAACTGTAATATTATTTATTCAGCTCTGCCTCGCTTTCCATTTCCGATTTTCAATTTTTCACTTTCCGCTTTCCACTTCCCATTTTCCATTTTCAAATTAGCTAATGCTCTATATCGTTCCCACTCCTTTAGGTAATCTAAAAGATATTACGCTGCGATCTTTAGAGGTACTGAAAAGTGTTGATGTTATTCTGGCCGAAGATACCCGTACCTCTTCAAAGCTGCTGCAGCATTATAATATTTCAAAGCCCATTTCACCTTATCACCAGCACAACGAGCATAAGATAGTGCAGCATATTTCTGATCAGTTAATTGCAGGAAAAACATTCGCATTAATAACAGATGCAGGAACACCTGGCATTTCTGATCCTGCTTTTTTACTGGTAAGAGAATGTGCTAAACACAATATAAAAGTTGAAACATTACCTGGGGCAACTGCTTTTGTGCCCGCTCTTGTAAACAGTGGTTTGCCCATTACAAGGTTTACATTTGAAGGTTTTTTGCCATTAAAAAAAGGCCGGCAAACCATACTTAAAAAGCTTGCTGAAGAAGAGCGGACCATGGTGTTTTATGAAAGCCCTATGAGGCTGGTAAAAACGTTGAATGAATTTGTTGAATACTTTGGTGCAGAAAGACAGTGTTGTGTTAGCAGGGAGTTAACAAAGATGTTTGAAGAAAATAAACGGGGTAGTTTGCACGAAGTTTGCAAACACTTCGCAGAAAAAAATGTGAAAGGCGAAATAGTGATTGTGGTTCAGGGGTTGGTTTGATTTCATTAAAAAATATAATTATTACTTATGTTACAAAAATGGATGTTTTCCTTTGTTTTTTTTCTTGCAGTATTATCTGTAAATGCGCAATTCAGAAAAATACCGGCAGTGGTAACAGATGCTTTTAAGGCAAAGTATGCCAGTGCCTCGGGCCTTGAATGGAAAGACAAACTCACTTCTTTTGAGGCAGATTTCAAATCGGGCGGAAAAGATATGAAAGCATTTTTTACCTCGAAAGGCGAATGGATAAAAACTGAAACTGAACATACTTTCAATAGTTTGCCGGTAGAAGTAAAAGATGGATTTAAAAAAAGCAAATATGCAGACTTAAGCGTCTTATCGGTCATGCAGGTTGAAGATAAAGAAAAAGGAGTCCTGTATAAAATTGCGGTGAAAAAGAATGATTACAACAAGAGAAACCTGGTGTTTTCAGCATCAGGTCAATTGGTAAGCGACAACGGTTCAATAATATAAACTATAAAGCAAACGACAAGGTTAAGGAAAGGAATAAATGAAAAGAATATTGACAGTATTGATATTGCTGGGCGTCAGCAATATCGGTTTTACGCAACAAGACAGATGGCAGCAAAAGATCAATTACAACATAGATGTAAAAATGAATGTTGCAACAAACCGCTTTAATGGAATCGAAAAGATCGAATATTTCAACAATTCACCCGATACTTTAGACCGTGTTTTTTTTCATACGTATTGGAACGCATTTCAACCTAATAGCAGTATGGATGTTAGAAGCAGGGAATTGGGCTCAATAGTATTAGGTAATGATAAAAATGGCAAAGAAGTACATGATTGGGATCCGAGAGTAAAAGACAGGATTTTACATTTAAAGCCCGATGAAATAGGCTACCAAAAAGTAGCCTACGTTAGAATAAACGGAAAATCTCAAAAATTAAAAGAGCATGAGACCATCCTTGAGGTCATGCTTGATCAACCCATTTTACCGAAATCAAAAACAGCATTAGAGGTTGGGTTTGAAGCACAGGTGCCCTTGCAAGTACGAAGAAGCGGAAGAGACAATGCACAGGGAGTAAGATATAGCATGTCTCAATGGTATCCTAAAATGGTCGAGTACGATTACCAGGGATGGAATGCTAATCAATATATAGCAAGAGAATTTTATGGTGTTTGGGGTGACTATAATGTAAAAATAAACATCGATAAAAGCTACCTGGTTGCAGCCACCGGTACGCTGCAAAATGCTAATGCGATAGGTCATGGTTATGAGGCAACAGGTACTAAAGTTCTAAGACCTGCAGGCAATACCCTTACCTGGAATTTTGTTGCTCAAAATGTGCATGATTTTGTTTGGGCTGCCGACTCAAACTATGCCATGATAAAGCGCCAGGTTAAGAACGGTCCTTTGTTGTATATTATTTATAAGAATGTCGATAGCTTTCAGGCACCTTTTCATAAGCTCGCCGATACTGTTGAACT
>JBBPZJ010000264.1:0-3111 GCA_038199395.1 Chitinophagales bacterium | reverse complement strand
GAAATATTATCAAGAGATAAACCATTATTAATTATGTTTTGACTTCTAATAAAAGGAATACCTGAAGTTGTATAAACTTTTTCACCACCATTTGGCGTACTGCCGCTTCCAACCTTTATTGAACAGTTTCCGATTTTTTCCTCTTCCCATTCCCCATCAAATTCCTTAAACCTTAATACCGGTATTTTTTTGTTTGCTGTCATGTTTAGATGCTGTGTTGGTTGTTTTTCCCCGTTCCACAAATAACAAAAAGATGAACGGATTGCGACGCAACGACAGACTGTGCGAAAACTAAATTTAAGTAATACGAATTAATTCGTATGTATTTGTTTTTTTCTCTGTCCTACTCTGTATGCACTTCTGTAGCCTTCCATTTTATGCCGCTACAGCTACCCCCATATCTTTGTACAGGTCAAAATAGCGTAAAATGCCTTGTTTCTGTGCTTTTCCTGCACTTTTCTTTGCTTTTAACCTGCTTATCAGCTCTTTTACCCCAAGTATGGACATAGCTCGCCTTATGTTGTACACCGTGAAAATTATTGACATCTCTGTATTGACCTTTTTTATTCCTTTCATTAGGGTGTAAGTGTACCCCCACCCTCGTTTAATCGTTCCAAATAGGTGTTCTATGATCAGTGGCCTTGTTTTATACAACAGCTTGTTTTCATCTGTTCTTTTATTATTCTCATCCACCACATCCTGATATTCGTTTCTCTCTATTTCTTTTCTTTTACCCTTTGTACACAACGTCTTTGCTATACAGGTAAGACACCGGTCTGTAACGTACTTTTGTACGCTATAGCTTGCTCTTCCTTTTTTTGCCTTTTCATATTCATTGCCATTGGTAGTAAGAAGGGCTCCCTGTGGACAGGTATAGGCATCCTGCTCTTTGTTATAAACAAATGCCGATGGCTGATAAGCAGGGTCTGCGTTTTTATTGGTTCTTTCAACAGGAGGAACTATGGTGGTAATATGTGCTTCTTTACAATCGTGCAGGTCTTTTCCTGTATGGTATCCTTTGTCGGCAAGCGCTGTAATTTTTTTTACCTCCAGGGCTTCCATAGCTTTTGTTGCCATTGGGCACAACTGTCCCTGGTCTGTTGTATTGGTTGTGTCAAAGTCAACTACAAAGCTGTGCTTGCTGTCAGCCACTGCCTGTATATTAAAACATACTGCAGTAACTACATCATTTAAGGGAAGAGAGCGGCTCTCGGGGTCTGACATACTGATTTGCTTTTCACCGCTTTCTACCATAGCAACCTGTAGCTCTGTATAGTGCTTTTTGCGCTCTTTAAGCTCTTCAAGCTTTTTAGTAACGTCCTTCTTCTTTAGCTCACCTGCCTGCTTATCTTCTAATGCATCAGCTGCATCAAGCTCCTTTATATATTCTGCGGCCTTCAGTTCTATATACTCCTGGATCTTTGCAAACTTTCCTTCATTAAAGTTATTCTTCTTGTTATTTTGGGCTCTTATCTTAGTGCCATCTACCGCTATCACTTTGCCATCAAAAACCTCTTCGCCTCTTAAGAAAGCTATAAATTCTTTAAAAGCCTTTTTAAATGCATCAGCATTGTTCTTGCGAAAATCAGCTATCGTATGGTAAGCAGGGGTTAACTGATAAAGCAGCCACCAAAGTTCTACATTACGTACACACTCTGCCTCCAGCTTGCGGGAAGAACGTATTTTATTTATATAACCATAGTAGAACAGCTTCAGCAAATGCTTAGCCTCATATGGTGCACGGCCTTCTTTGCTTAATTGGGTTTTAGTAAAGCCTAAACTTACCAAATCCAACAGCTCTACAAACATATCTATAACACGAACAGGATTATCACTGCCTATGAGGGCATCAGGACACATCATGCTTATTTGTTCACGGGATATACCTTGCTTGAAGTTCATAACGCTAAGACAACAATGTTCCTTTAAAAGATTCGTAGACAACAAAACTTTATTTTTATAATGTGTTTAAGGGCCTTAGTTTTCGCACAGTCTGGCGATGATGAAAAGAGTATCAAAAAATTGTTACTAAAAACTCCCCTAACATTTACTTCTTTAAACCATGGATGTAATGTCTGAAGCAAGAGTAGGATAAGTTAATATTATGCTTTTAATATCGTTTGCTTTTAAACCTGCTTTTATAGCCATTGCAAAAAGATTAATTGTTTCTTCTGCGTTCGGACCTATTAAATGAGCACCTAATATCTTATTTGAACTTTTATCAACAATAGTTTTATAGGCATATTCTTTTGCATTCAAACGTCTAGCATTAAACCAATTTGGAACTGAATTGAAATTAACTTTTATGTCTAAAGTTTTGTTCCTGTGCTTCTTTTTCAGTGATACCTACAGATGCTATAGAAGGTAAGGTAAATACTACTGTAGGAATTGCATTATAATCCGGTTGTTTATTATTCCCTTTTATGATGTTAGAGGATACTATATGACCTTCCATAACTGCAACAGGTGTAAGGGGGAAACCTTTTGTATCTGCACAATCACCGGCAGCATAAATATTAGGATTTGAAACGCTCTGTAAGTATTCGTTTACAATAATACCTTTCTTACCATAATTGATATTAGCAGCATCTAAGTCCAAATCAAAAATAGCTGGTGCTCGACCTGCTGAATTGATTACTATTTGAGCTTTTACTTTTATGGGTTCGCCATTTTTATTACCAACGACTGTGTATTGTTCATGCTCCTTTTGTATTTCGGCTACCTCTGTTTCAAGAAGAACTTCGATACCTAATTCCCCTGTAGCCATTACAAGACGTTTTACAATGTCCTGATCAAAGTTTTCTAATGGAGAATAGCCTCTATGAATAATGGTAACTTTGGAGCCACTCCTTGCTGCTATATGAGCAAATTCAAAAGCTATGTATCCACCTCCTAAAAAGATTAATGATTGAGACAGTTCTTTTAAGTTGAGAAAGTCGGTGCTGTTGATGGTATATTCTTCGCCTGGTATTTGCAAATTTTTTGTTTTAGCACCTGAAGCAATGACAATTTTACCTGCTTCAATGGTTTCGTTATCAACTACTAATTGATTTGCTGATATAAATTTTGCAGGTGAATGGAAAGTAGTGATACCACTTTTCTTATATCCCT
>JBBPZJ010000263.1:0-2926 GCA_038199395.1 Chitinophagales bacterium | reverse complement strand
TCTAATGAGGTGTATAGATTAGTTGTTCGAGCAGAAAGCCCAATAATTTTAAGTTGATTTATAGTAGCTTTTTTAATCACTTTAATTTTACCTGGGAATTAAAGGTGTAATCAGAGACACTTATTTAAATAGGTTTGCCTGGCAATTTCATAAATAATATGATTGCATAAAACACTATTCCTGTCAATGTTGGGATGATCGAAATGTCCTATATAGTTCATACCAATTCGTCTCATTACTTTTTCTGAATTTACATTAACAGTTGATGTGAAGGAAACGATCTTTTCAAATTGCAAAGCGTTGAACCCATAATCTAAACAAGCTATTGCGGCTTCAGAGGCCAAGCCTTGTCCCCACCATTCTTTCTTAAATCGCCACCCAATCTCAACGCATGGAGTAAAAAAGCTTTCAAAAAGAGGAATTGCAAAGCCTGCAAAGCCCATAAATTCCAGTGTAGATTTATTTTCAACAGCGAAGAGACCAAAGCCGTTCTCTTTAAAATGTAATTTAATTCTTTCGACCGATCGCACTGTTTCACTATAGCTTAAAGTTGCAGGAAAATATTTCATTACGTCTTCATCGTTATTCATTTCTGCAAACGGTTCAATATCTATTTCCCGCCATTCACGTAAGCCTAGTCTTACCGTAGAAATAATATAAGAATTCATGAAGTTAAGACTGTTTGCAATTTACGATCTACTCAGTTTTTTCATTCTGTTTTTTAACCATATCAGTAAAACTTTTTGCAGCATTTGTAAAATCAGACGGCATTAGTATAACCGTTGTGGTATTGTTGTCAATGCCGATCTCAGAAAGCATTTGCATACGTCTCAGTTCAAGTGCAATGGGGCTTCCTTCCATTTGCTTGGCTCCTTGTGTAAGTTTGATGGAGGCCTCCAGCTCTGCTTCTGCTTTTATTATTCTTGCACGTTTCTCCCTTATGGCTTCTGCTTCTCTTGCCATTGCTCTTTGCATCGCTTCGGGTATTTCAACATCTTTCATTTCTACCATCTCTATTTTAATACCCCACGGCTCAGTTGAAATGTCTACAATTTTTTGAAGTGTATTATTAATTTGTTCCCTCTCTTTTAACACTTCGTCGAGAAGATGTTGGCCAATTATATTTCGTAATGCAGTTACTGAAAACTGATAAACGGCTTTGTTGTAATCTGCAACTTTGATAACAGCTTTTTCCGGGTCTGTAACCCGGAACCAAAGCACAGCATTCACTTTTATCGTAACGCTATCTTTTGTTATTGTTTCCTGCTGTTCCAGGTCTACCGTTCTCACCCTGATGTCTATTGTTCTTTTCTTTTCTATCAAAGGAATGATCCAATACAATCCCGGGCCTTTTATAGCCTTGAATCTTCCAAGTCTAAATACAATAGCCCGTTCATATTCCTGTGCAATACAAAGGCCCATTGTAATTAGGCGACGATAATAATTAAGGGAATTAATAAATACATTGCTAACTTTTGTAAGTTTTAAAATATTATTATATGCCTTTTAGCTTCTAAATTATAAAGACATGTACCCAACTTACAACTTTCTTCCCGTTATTGCAACATACCCGGGAATAGTTAAGAAGCCAGTTTTTTTATAAGGGTTAAAACCTGCTTCTTTTTGCCATTGGGTAATCTCCTGAAGGCTCCATGTACCGGAGGTGCTGCTCAGCGCAAAAAAGAAATCACCAATGGCACTAAGCATATCGCCATTCGACTTTTTAGCATCAGCTCTTAATATTTCCAGAATCGTAAAAATTCCACCTGGCTTCAAAGCATCGTAGGCTTTTTTTGTAACCTGCTTATTTTCTTCTAAAGTAAAATGGTGGGCAACACTTGCCATTATAATTACGTCATATTTTGCTTTCCCTAAATCTTCAGTAAGAACGTTGCCCGATTGATGTGTTATTCTATCATCCATTTGATATTTTTCTAAAATTGGGGCAGCTTTTTCTACAGCTCCAGGCAGGTCAAGAATGGTTGAAGTAAGACCCGGATGCTTCCTGCATAAAGCAACAGAATACAAACCATGGGCTCCGCCAATGTCGAGCATTTTAGTTGCACCTGAAGCGATGGGAATTTTTGTAACTGCTTCTCTTGATGTTGCAGATGCCGCAGCCTCCATTGCTTTTTGATAATAAAACCATTCTTCTTCATTAAAGGTCTCATGATACTGAAGGCCTTTTCCGGTTTCTAAAAAGGATCCAACGTAATCCATCCATTTCAGGCACACTCTGTTATCGAACATCATAAGCCAGTATAGAGAATCGGAGCTGTCTTTTAGAATCCATTTCTTTGACTTTCCTGTTAAATAAAACAATTCTTTGCTTTGTTTAATGAGTCCCATTGTTGCAAGCACACCTAATAAACTTTTAACCGCCCTTGGATGGAGTTTGCAAGCTGAGCATAAGTCTTCGAGAGAAATTTTTCCTTGTCCAATGGCTTCAAAAATTCCCTTGTCAACGGCTTCCAGCAAGAATTTGCTCATCATAAAGCCAAAGTGAGAATAAGCGAGAGGTGTGGGGATAAGGCCAGCCTTTAAAGCGATCCACTCCAGAGGAGTTTGGGCAACGGGAGATAGTTTCATAAATAATCATTAACCGGGAATGCAGACCTTAAAAGATCTGGCCAGCTTGTTAAGAGCAGAAATAACAACGATTGAATGAAGAGCAAAAGTGGAGATGTGACAAAACTTCTTCCATTCTTTTTCCTTACTAAAAAAGATGATAGCAGATAGGCAGATGAACGGAGCGTCGAAGATTAACGAAGATAGAAGGCCGGTGACCTAAGAATTTGTAAAAGCAGGCCATTCTCACCCGTTTTAATTTCCGAGCAAATCGTACTTTGTCTTTGGCCTTTTTGCATCATACCACTTAAAACCCCGAACCCGCATTTCTGTATTGTTTACTTGTTTGATAGGAGAG
>JBBPZJ010000262.1:0-5063 GCA_038199395.1 Chitinophagales bacterium | reverse complement strand
CTGGATTTATTGCGGCTGCTTTTTTTAATTTCGACGTGCGAAATTATGGATTTACTATTTCTCCTCCAAAAGAAATTAATAGCAAAATAAACATTTACTTCTCTTTAAGATTTCATGTTTACGTACTGCAAAGCGATCCCAAAATTACTATTCTTGCATAAAGAAATTACTTCCTGCAGATCATCAATCTTTTTTGCTGTCACCCTTATAACGTCATCCATTATTTGTGATTGCACCTTTAATCCACTATCTTTTATTGCTTTCATAATTTTCTTGGCATCTTCCTGCTTTATTCCATTTCTTACGGGAACCTCCTTTTTTACCACTTTTCCGCTGGGGAAATGTTCGATACTAAAATCAAAAGCTTCAGGAGAAATACCTTGCTTCATGCTACGACTTAGAATTACGTCTGTTATCTGGCTGAGCTTCATTTCACTTTCAGCCTCGAGATCAACCTTATAATCTTTTTTGTTTAACTCAATTTTGACCGGACTTCCCTTAAAATCAAAACGATTTTCAATTTCTTTTTTTACAATGTTGATTGCATTATCTAAAGTTTGCAAATCGACCTTACTTGTTATATCAAATGATGCCATATAGCAGTTTTTACAAAGATAAAACCTATAGTATTCAGTTAAATAAGAATAATTACTAAGGCAAAAAAATAAGTATGAAATTAAACAACATTTCTTATTTCAATTCGTTCATTGTTTGTCATTATTAAAATCCTTAAAGACTCTTATGGAACCTATTAAAGAATTAGGAAAAATCTTTTTTTTCTGCTTTATATTGATTATTAAAAATCTCGTGTCTTGTTTATTTGTATCCGTTTTTGGACTAATATTATTGGTAATACGTCCACTTATTTTACACTGGCTGAAGAAAAACAACATCCAAGAACAAACTTTAAGATCAGAATTGTAATTAAATAAAACCGGTCAAAACAGCAAGAAACCAGTTTTACACTTTACCGGCAACTGTGCGGTTACTATTTTGCTTCGTAAAAATAATCATTAAAACAATGCCACTAATAATTAAAAAAGCAGATATTAACTCAGCCTGGGTTGGGTTGATACCTAAAAAATGATACTTAGTGTTTACTCTTATCAGTTCTATTGAGAATCTTTCAAGGCCGTTTACGATTAGATAAATAGCTGTTAATACTCCCGGAGTTTTTATTTTTTTTCGAATACTCCACAAAAAAACAAAAAGGAGCAAACAAGCAATTATTTCATACAGAGAAGTAGGGAAAACAGCATTTGGTAACTGTGCGCAGTACTGTCCGACACAATCCGGTATACGCACCCCTTCTCCAACAACGTTGTGCGGATAGGTGTAGGCCCATGCCCAGTCAGGTATCCAGCCAAAAGGTTTTGGATGAGTATTTACAATGCCCCAATCGCCATCACCCGCCACCTGGCAACCCATACGGCCAATCCCATAGGCAAGCATCATGGAAGGAGCTATTGCATCTGCCACATAAATTGGTTTCATGTTGTTTCTTTTGCAGTAATACCAGATTGCAATCGTAGCACAGATTAATCCGCCATAGAAGGTCAAACCGCTAAACGATATCAGGGAGCCCCAAGGGTCTCTCATAAGATCATCCAAATTCTCAAGATTATGGAAAATTTTTGCACCTAAAAACCCAAAGATGAACGCATAAATGACCATGTCTCCTACCCTATCTGCTGGCCATATTCTTACAATCCTTTCCTCTGGCTTTGGCAATTTTGCTTTATTCTTCTCCTGCCATTTTAAGAAGGCGAACAATAGACCGACGATTATACCCGCTGTCCAACTACCCTGACCTGAAAGTATATAGGTTTGCGTATCTACTAATCTATCCCGCTCTAAAAAAGCACCTATCAGTTTAAAACCCATTAAAAAACCGAGGATAAAATTTATAATTAATTCACCGGTGGTGGCGGGTTCTCCAATTACAATTTTTTCTTCCTTATATGTAAATAATCCTTCTTTGCTTTTTCTTTTCAACTCAGCAGTCAGGACAGCCGCAGCGGCTATGAATGAAATCGCAACAAAAAATCCAAAAGAATTGATGATTTTAAGACCTGTCCATTCAACACCAAACAAGTCTTTAAAAGCGTAGTATAAATTAGGGTACATCTATAAATATTCGGTTCGCTACAAGTATTTGAAGTGCAATATTAATCAGATTTCAGCATTAATAAAGGAGACAAGCTGAATTATGAGCATTATTATGATTAATATAAACAATGAGAAATAAAAATGTCGCAACATAAAAAAACCTCCTCCATTGAAATGGAGGAGGGTATTTACTAACCCATCCATGGCAAAGGCATAAGCGCCCGGATGTTAATTTAAATATCTTTAATCAATCTAGCAATGCTCTTCGAAGGCTGCGATAAGATTACGGGCAATCATCTGTGCCGGACGCCCTTCTATCATGTGCCTTTCAATTAAATGCACTAATTCTCCATTTTTAAAAAGTGCGATAGCAGGTGAAGATGGAGGATAAGGCATTAAATGCTCCCGAACTCTTTGTATGGCCGCTGTATCGAAACCCGCAAAACTTGTTGTAAGATTTTCTGGTTTTTTATTTGAGTTAGCTACTGCCATTAAAACGCCCGGACGTGCAGAACCTGCGCTACATCCGCATACGCTATTAACCATTACCAAAGTAGTTCCTTCTTTATTTATATACTCATCAACAAGTTCTGGTGTATCTAAATCTTCAAAGCCGTTATCAGTAAGCTCGGCTTTCATTGGTAATACTATTTCCTCTGGATACATTTTTTTTTATTTATATGTTTATTTAAATCCGGCTACAAAAATAGGTAGAAAACTGATTAATATTTAAAAAAGGAATGTTAATGGTAATTCTGTCATGCAAAAGAAAAAAAAGAAGACTAAATGTCATAACAGAACGTACATTTCTGACTTTTCAACTTGTTTTCGTAAAAGGTATATCATTTGATTTATACCCGACAAACAATTAAAAAATAAAAAAAATGATACTTACAAGAACTTATCCCGCAAACAGAGTAATCGACAACGTGTTCGATGAATATTTGAATGCATTTCCGACCACTTGGGGAAATGAAGTAAAAGGTAACTCAGCCGCTCCGGTAAACATTAACGAAAACGAGAATAGTTACGAGCTTGAGTTCTTTGTCCCCGGAAGAAACAAAGAGGATTTTACAATTAATGTAGACAAAAGCTTACTTACAGTCAGCCACGAAAAGAAAAATCAACCGGAAGTTAAAGAAGTTAAGTCTGTAAGAAAAGAATGGTCTTTTCAAAACTTCAAACGTTCTTTCACTGTTGACGAAAAGATTAATGCCGATGGTATTGAGGCGAAATACGAAAACGGCATCTTAAAGGTGTTACTTCCAAAAAAAGAAGTAGTTAAAAATGCACCTAAACAAGTTTCTATTCAATAAGTGATTAAACCTTGAATGGAAAAAGATGTTTAAATAATGGGTTATATAAAGATTGTTTCATAGCAGTTGGTTTTGGTTTTGTGAAACCCGGTGTTTTTACGCCGGGTTTATTTTTTTTACAAAATCAGATCTAAATAAATTGATTTAACTTCTGGTCGTACTTTCACAACAAATAACATTATGCAAAAAGGTTTTTTATTTGTATTGCCTTTTTTGGGTTTCCTGGTTGCTTCAAAAGCGCAGATACCAACAGAAAAAACGTTGCTCTGGCAAGTATCGGGCAAAGGGATTACGAAGCCTTCCTACTTGTTTGGAACAATACATTTGATGTGTTCAGGAGAATTGAAAATGCCGGAGGTTGTAAAGGAAAAGTTTAATACCTCTGAAGAATTATATTTAGAAGTAGATATGGATGATCCTGAAATGTTTAAGGAGATGATGGCAGGTATGCAAATGAAAGATTCATCCACTCTTGAAAATCTTATGGGAAACAAATTTGATCGTGTTGATGCTATATTTAAGACATCGACCGGGTTGCCTTTAAAGATGTTAAATACAGCTAAACCGATGTTAATCATATCGATGATTTATCCGTCTTTATTGGGATGTACACCGGTAAGTTGGGAAAGTGTTTTTCAACAAATGGCGAAAGAAAAATCAATCGAAATAAAAGGCCTGGAAAAATTGCAGGATCAGATAGATGTGTTTGATAAGATACCTTACAAAGTGCAGTCTGATATGTTGGTAAAAACGCTTTTAAATATAGACAGTGCGAAAATTGAATTTCAGGAAATGTTGGATGTATATAAAAAGAAAGACATTAACCAGTTAAACATATTAACCTCGAAGCAAGAAGACTTTGGCGAGTATCAGGATATTCTTTTAAGTAATCGCAACCGCAACTGGATTCCTGTTATTGGAGAAGAAGCTAAGAAAAGACCTACTTTTTTTGCTTTTGGTGCAGGCCATTTAGGTGGCGAAACGGGGGTAATCAATCTATTAAGAAAAACCGGGTTTACGGTGAAGCCGATATTTTATGAATAAACGAGGAAATTCCTTTTGTCTTTCCTTAACTACGGCAGCTTACAGTGAATTATATGTGACCGATTCTTCTTTATATATTCAAGATGTTCATTTTAACAAATACACATTAGATCTGGTTTTTTCATTGAAGCTTTCAAAGACTGGTTACCATCTTGTTATCGACAACGGCCCATTCTCTGCTCTAATCGTTTCGCAGAATGATCGACTACATATTCCACTGCTAAAATAACGTACATCAATATGAATTAATTCCCCTCGAAAAAAACCAGTTAGAAATCAGAATACAAATTGATCATTCTCAAAATACTCCTAATCAGTTTACCAATGAGTTTGTTTATTGCAATTTACCATGGCCACAGATAAAAGTTTCTGATTGTAAGCTATGGACAAAGGGGGACTGAATCTTTTACAAATTTTGAAGTTGAAGAAGGTGGAAAAGAGTTTCTTAGAAAAAAAACTGCTGCATTATCGGCGCATACCGACTCTGCAAAGATGATGGAAGTATGCAGGGCTATGTCGATGTTGAGGCCAAACGAAAATGGAATAAAAGCATCTGAAGATTCTGTGGAGTCTCCATATCAACAATTGCTACTT
>JBBPZJ010000261.1:0-5936 GCA_038199395.1 Chitinophagales bacterium | reverse complement strand
CTGTGTGATGTAGCCTTTAGATTTAAAGACGCTGCCCAATGAAAACAGGTTTGCATTGTCCGGTCGCTTTACTATACTTTGACCAGACGATGGAGGCAGTCCTAATGATAAAGCCTCTAAACCCCTTACGGTTCGTGTTCCCGAAGCATACAAACTTTTAAAGAAAATGCTTTTACTTACCAGGGAGTCGAGATAGGGAGTAATGTTTTTTTCTCCTCCCAATGCTTTCATAAAATCACCGCTCAGGCTTTCAACACTTATTAAAACTACGTTGTGCCGTAACTCGGTACCCGGATAACTTATTTGCCTTTCAATATTAAAAATATCATCACTGGTAAATTTACTTCGATCGCTCAGTAAATCCTGCCTGACAATTGCAAAAGCCTCCTTATCAGGAAGTGTTTTGTAGAACTTGAAAAAGTCGAGCTCGTTGTGCCAAAACGCATTTCCAAATTGAAATATTCCGTTACCGGCTAATTCGTTTGCATACTCATTTTTGCTGAAATTTCTCCATTCTTCTTTAACAACGAAATAATTAAGTGCGGTTATCAACAGCAGGATAAATGAAATAATAGTACGTGAAAGAAAGGTGCATGCTGCATAAACCGACCTTTTAATAAGGGGACGAACGAGTAGAAAAACGGCTGTTGTAATAATGAGAATGATAGTTACAATAGCAGGAATGGGGTAGGACTCTTTTATGTTTCCTAAAACTTCATTTGTATAAACAAGGTAATCAACGGCAATGAAGTTGTAACGTACAGAAAATTCATCCCAAAAAAACCATTCGCTTATAGCATTAAACAACAATAAAAAAATGACGAGATAAAAGTCGAAATATAAAACGCCTGTCCTCCATTTTTTTCTGAACTCAATCGTTTTAAATAGCAGGAAAATAAAGATCAGGAACCTTAAAATAATGTAGGCCGTTACTCCTTTTTTCAGGTCGGCATTAAAATCTGCCGGAACAATATTGGTAAAAAGCAGTATGCAGATAACAATAAGATAAGCTGCTGCTGCAAACCACTTGTATTTGTGCTGGTATATTTTTTCATTGGTTAGCCATAGCTGAAATACAAATGGAACAATAAGGTAAGTAACCATTGCAAGATCGAAAAAAGCGCCGATTGCAAATGAGCCGGCAATATTTTTTACAGTCCAGTCGAAGCTTTTTCCGGTCTTGATAAGAAGCGCTAATCTTGTAAGAAATGAAATAGTAACAACAAGTAAGATCAGCAAAAAAACAGGCGAGAACCTGCCGGAGGTTAAACCTGTAAAGGCTTTTTTATATCCTGTTCGTTCGGTTTTTCCTGTGACGTTTCTATCTGAAGATGCGCTTTTTTCTGACATGAGAGTTAGTTTCTGAAATGGCTAAAGTTAAACTAAAAATGATGCTTCCTGTATTTCAGAACTCAAACATAAAAGATAGTATTGATAAATGATTCGACTGCTTTTGCTATAATTTAAACTTAGAATTTTATTCATATTTTTATTTCATAAACAGTCGTTATTATATTGCCTCTTAGCTGATTTCCTAAGTTTTAAAACGATAAAAAGCTGAGGAGTACATTGTAGGAAGAAGCCTTTTTACACAAATTCTTGTTGGATTTAAACCCATGTGTAGCTTTTACAAACGGATTAGTAAAATTTGTCGACGTTAAATGCGTTAATAAAATAAAAACGATGCTTTCATTTTCAGAAATTCAAAAACACGTTGTTAATAAACTCGAACAAGGATTATCGCCTGCATTAACTTATCACAATGTTCCCCATACGTTAGACGTGCTGCAACATGTAATTGCGATTGCTGAACAGGAGGGTATAACAAATGAAGACGATCTTTTGATGCTAAAAGTTAGCGCGCTGTACCACGATGTTGGTTTTCTGGATATTTACTCGGGACATGAAGAAAAAAGCTGTTTAATTGCAAGTGCAGAACTGGCAGGCTATGGTTTTTCAAAAGACCAGGTTGAAAAGATATGCGGTATGATACGAGCAACCAAAGTGCCGCAAAAACCACAGACCCGACTTGAAGAGATTATCTGCGATTCTGATCTTGATTATTTAGGAAGAGATGATTTTTTTTCGATAGGAGAAGGTTTGTATAAAGAATTTCTGATTCAAAAAATTGTATCGAACGAAAGAGAATGGAATGAGCTGCAGGTGCGTTTTCTCGAAAGCCATCATTATTTTACCAATAGTTCTAAACAAAACAGGCAAGAGGCAAAACAATTAAATTTAGAAAAAGTAAAATCGAAATTAGTTTAACGGGTTAGAATTAGCCATTGTAATACTTTTTTTATTGATAACCCTCAGCCGTTTACACAACGTTTTTAAGATGCCTTTCAAAATGTCGGAGTTCGCCATTAATATCTCATAAAACCCTTCTTGTTCTAGTTTTAAAAGAAGACATTCTTCTAACGTCGTTGCGCTTGCCGACCTGCTTTCCGAATCTAAAACCGATAATTCTCCCACTATTTCATTTTCGCCCAATAAAGCCAGGGAGTGTTCTCCGTCGTGTATTTTAATAGTTCCACTGAAGATAAAATACATGCAGTTACCAGGATCGCCTTTAGAAAATAAAGTTGTGTTAGGTTCCAGATAAATTTCTTCGAGTATGCCGGCGAGTTCAACTAACTCGGTTTCTGCAGTGTTTTGAAATATTTCTGATGATTTTAAAATCAACACCTTTTCTATCAGCAACATCTTCTTTTAATTTAGGATAGATAAAACATAATTCTTCGTTTCATTAAACAGGCAACTGTCGTTCTCACCTTTCGTATTTAGCATGTGTAATGAAATTTCATTTTTCTTCAGCTTAGGTATCATAAAGCAAGCAATAGACCTGGTCCACTCGCTAAAGTTAGCTTTATTGTCTTTTATTACTTCCTCAATTATAGTATTAGCGTGTAATCCATGTGTTTTGGATAATAGCTCTTTTTTATGCTGCACATCATCTATCAACTCTACTAAAGAGTTTAAGGGTGTAAAAAATCTTTTGGGTATTATTATTTCCAGTATTTCAATTGCATTAGAGATACGGGCAGTATTGCCAATTTTTATTAATTCGAT
Organism: Chitinophagales bacterium; assembly: GCA_038199395.1. Classification (GTDB taxonomy): domain Bacteria; phylum Bacteroidota; class Bacteroidia; order Chitinophagales; family Chitinophagaceae; genus Segetibacter. The sequence continues at coordinate 2,864 of JBBPZJ010000261.1, read as the reverse complement.
TACCCTGTCAACTTTCTCGCTATCGTACAGTAAAGAGAAGGCTTTAAGCAAGCTTTGTGCATCTCTTCTTATTTCCATCAATATTGCCTGCTGTAAAAGGGTGAGATTTTTATTATTCAACACTTCATGATAACAATCAACTTTATATTTTGATTGTTCCGTTTTTTCAATTGCCCATTGTTCAATTAATCCATCTTCGGTTGAAAGCTTTGATTTTTTTAACCACAACGAATCAATTATATCATCAGCAAAAACATTCTTTTTTCTTAGCAGGTCAAGCAGGTAACTTGTTGAATTCTCGCCTTTAATATTTCCAGTTGTTTTGATTACTATTTCAAGCAATTTAGCTGGCAGTTCCCTGCTCTTCCAGTTTTCATCCGCATAAATTTCATCCCCGTAATGAAGGATGGCTCGTTTCAAAGGAGGATAAGCATTTTTTGAAACAGCAATTTCAAGCACTTTTGGTAATAATTTCAAATTTTTCACCTTGCCTGCTGCTTCAATTGCTTTGTTGTAAACCTTTGGATCGTCATCAGCAATCAAAATATCTAATACATCCGTATAGTTTTCACATTCACATTCAAAAACAACATCTAACGCCAGCATTTTGTCTGCAAGATTACCCTTTGCCATGGTAACAATCATATCTAATACAAGCCTTTCTGTTTCTGTTTCTTTTCGGCTTAGCAATCCTTCCAATGCTGCTTTTTTATACTCCGGCGGTAAATTTGAAATCGAACTTTTATCATCAACTCCAGTCCCTTTATGTAAAAAATAGTAAGCCTTCAAAAGCTTTGGTTGCAGGTATTCATTTTCATTCTTTTCGAGCTGTTGCTTTATGATAGGCAATGCACTGGTCAAATTATTCGCAATAATTCTCGAAAGAACGTACTCCTTTATTTCAGCTATCTGGCTTTGTAATTTCTTAAGTAATAATTTATAAAGGTCTATGTAACCCGATCTTTCTAATAAGTTGAGAGAATGAATAACTTCAAGAGGTTTTGTGCTTTCTGTCTTTGTAATTAATAAATTAGTTACCATTGAGTCATTTAAAAAAAGCTCAGTACCAGTAAAATATCCTTTTTTTAAAGAAGCAATTAATGTTTGCAGGTATTGCTTTTTTATAATAAAAACTGCGGCTATCCAAACGAGTAATAAAGCGACGAGTAATTCTCCTACAGCGGTAATGGGAAGTTCCTGGTGATTGCGAAAATAGAGGACTAAAAAAGTGCCGACCCCAACCAAAGCGAAGGGTAGGGTATGCCCTTTAGCGATTAAATGTCCTCTTAACCTGTCGTGCGGTTTTAAAGGCTGGAATAATATAAAAAATACAGGCTCCTGCAATGCCGAGCGAAGAATTTCTGTCAGCAATACCATAAACCCGAATATATACAGGTGTGAAATAAACCGGTCGCCTGAAAGGATGATGAAAAAATCTATTAATAATAGCAGCAACGGAGTTACCAGTAAAGCATTTGAAAGACCAATACGGGATATCATGCGGCTACTAAAAAGAATCTTTATGCCTATCGCCATAAACCTGCCAATAGCAAAAAAAACAGCTATGAAGGTTGCTATTTGCTCGCCTTTATGGTATTTCATTTTTATGTCGGAAAGAAAGGTAAAGTCTATAAATGAAAAAACTACGTACGAAACGAGCGACAGAAGGGCAATGGAGAAGACAAGGCGGTTATCAAAAAATTTAGTGATAAATCCCGAAGTATGGATGGAGTGCTCCGGCTTGCTATCATGGCCATGCGAAGGAGCGTTAGGATCTTCATCAACCAGCAAACCTCTTGTTTGAAAACGTTTTAAAAGGAAGAATGCAATAATAAAAGAACCTATACAAATCCATAACAAATTGTTTATTCCAATAAAAGGAACTACAGCGGTTACCGAAAAGTAACCTAGCATTTTTGCGGGAATATCGCCCGCACCTACAATTGAAAACAACCGCTTGCTTTCCCTCACATTAAATATAATGGAAGCCATACCCCAAAAGGCATATCCTACCAACATATAAATGAGCATGTACCAACTGGCGATTATTAATGGCAATTGTTTAAACTGGAAAAAATTAAGCAATAGCCAAAACAGTAATATTGAGCCTGCAGAAAATAAAATGACTACCTGCAGTAGTTTAGGTGATGTAAGCTTCTCATCCAGGTAACTATAAAGTCTGTTAAATACAAATAAGAGACAAGCCGAAAGAATGTATGAGACAGGTAAAAGTTTTATCTCATAATTTGATATAAACATTGTGAGAGACGAAGTAAATAAAAATGCAGTTGCTATCCCCAAAAAAAACTGAATAGTGAAAAGCTCCCTGACTAAAATAGATTCCGAAGGTTTTATATTAAGGAGTTGTAGAATTTTATGATACATCTGCAGTTATTATTTGTTTTGGGGTCTCTCTTTAGGAGATAAATTTACTTAAAAAACGATAAGTGCCTGAAGGTACGTTAACAGATTTTTTGAAGTTGCGACGTTTTAATATTGCCTATTGGTAATCAGGAAATCTCGCAGCCTTTTTCCCGATTTGTGGTGGTTACAGGTTAGCCGATAAATAACTTTTAGTGGCAGTTTTTCAAATCATAACAGTAACTTAAAATACTGATACTTAAACCGTGGTTTTAGCAGTTATCTCTTAAATAGATTATTTTTAGGTGATGATCAAAACAGCCTTCAAATTCTTTTTATTTACAGTTATAGTATTAAGCAGCGTATTGTTTTTTTCGTTCAATAACGGTAACGAAAATTCAAGCTTTACTTTTCCTTATAAACGGGCAGGTCTTACTGAACGTGAGGCTGCAGCTCATTTGCTTAGTCGTTTCACCTATGGTGCAAAACCGGGGCAGGTGGAT
>JBBPZJ010000260.1:0-7953 GCA_038199395.1 Chitinophagales bacterium | reverse complement strand
TTCAATGAAGTGCCAGTTGAAGATGTGAAAAGAGTAGAAAAAATGATTAATAACAGACCCATTAGAAAATTTGATTACAAATCTGCTAACGAGGTATATTTACTAAAAACAACTGTTGCACTTATTGCTTGAACACAGCTATAAATGTTATCATGTCAAGTATTTTATTTGAATAACCCCACTCGTTATCGTACCAGCTCACTACTTTTAGAAACTTTTCTGAAAGCATAATGCCGGCACCTGCATCAAAAATGGAAGTACAGGCGTTGCCAACCATATCAGAACTTACAACCTCATCTTCGGTATAGCCTAAAATCCCTTTCAAATCGTTTTCAGACTGATATTTCATCACTTTCTTCACCTCTTGATAGCTAGTTGCCCGGTTTTAGTTTCACCGTAAAATCAACTACTGAAACGTTGGCAACGGGTACTCTAAATGACATGCCTGTTACTTTTCCGTTTAATTCAGGAATAACTTTTCCAACGGCTTTGGCGGCTCCTGTTGTAGCCGGAATAATATTTTGAAAAGCGCCACGGCCAAATCTCCAATCTTTTCCCGAAGGCCCATCCACGGTTTTTTGTGTTGAAGTAACAGCATGAATAGTTGTCATTAAGCCTTCTTCGATACCCCAATGGTCATTTAAAACTTTTGCTATCGGAGCAAGGCAATTAGTGGTGCATGAAGCATTGGAGATAACTCTTTTGTCTGCTGTATAACTTGTATGATTTACGCCCATTACAAACATCGGTGTCTCATCTTTTGGCGGACCGGTTATAATAACCTTATCAGCACCTGCATCCAAATGGCCCTGCACAGATGCAGTGGTTAGGAAAAAGCCTGTAGATTCGCATACATATTCAGCACCAACTTCATTCCATTTCAATTATGCCGGATCTTTCTCCGAAGTAACCATTATTCTTCGTCCATTTATAAACAATGCGCTATCTTTCATTGCAACATCTCCTTTAAACATTCCGTGAGTTGAGTCATACTTGAGCATGTAAGCTATGTAGTCAACATCCTGCAGGTCATTGATACCCGTAACCTCTATGTCATCTCTTTCCTGTGCTGCCCTAAAGACCATTCTTCCAATTCTTCCAAATCCGTTAATTCCAATTTTAATTTTGTTCATAATCATAGTTTTTTACATTTTACTGATTGACACAATTTTCGTCAAAAAATTATTGTAAAACCTCGAGGCTTAGCTCTATCATTTCCCTAAGTCGCTTTGAATCTTTTTCAGTTCTTGCAGTAACGTTAATTCCGTTTCTTAAATTGATAAGGTACTTGGCCACCAACTGATGGCTTAATTTTGAGGTTAAATTCCCTTTTTCCTGGGCTCTTTTAATTATTGCTGCAAATGCTTTCTCTAATTTATTCAACAAAGCCCCCGCCCGGTCTTTTGTATCAGGATCTAAATTCGACATTTCAACTACTCCGTTCCTAGTAACAACCGTTTTGCTTTCGTTCCCTTGATGTATCAGCAAGTGAAAGAATAAATGATTTTAAAAATTGAATTTCATTAGTTGCTTCAGTAAGATTTTTTTAAAGCGTTCCATTGCTTCTTTAGAAAACAAATCAAGTGAACGTTGGTACAGTTCTTTTTTCCCACCTTTGAAATGAAGATAAAAACTCCCTTTTCCCATTTGCATAGCACTCAATAGCACCTCTGCCGAGGAAGCTTCATACCCTTTTTTCCAGAAAACCTCTGATGCTTTTCTAATCACATCTTTTTTATCAAATATCTTGGGCCTTCCCGCCATAGCCAACTTTTGTTGTATAAATCTATGATATTGTACTGAACGGTACAAATTTAACTTTCAGGGTATTACTGCTTGTTGTATTTCATTCACCAATATTACAGCAGTTTTTTGCCTCATGGAACACATCGTACAAATGAAACAATTGCAATTTCTATAACCGGTATAGAGGATATAGCAAGGCAATTATGATGTTTATCATCGTATTTTTTTTAAATACAAGTTGTGCAACAGTGACCGCTGTTAACGGTAGTTATTGTGATTTAAGTTTTTGCGCCATGATCAAATGTATGGCCCAGGGATTTCCTATCGGTCCAGTCGTTATGCCCGGTTATGATAAAGCCTGGATTTTTGCAATGCTTTTCCACATTCTTGATTGTAGCCGCATATTCTTTTATGTTAGCATCAGACAAGTTACCTAGACTTGAATCGTCAACACTTTTAATCAAGCATCCACCATAAAGAACTTTTTCTTTCTCAAACCAAATGACAATATTGTCTGGCGCATGGCCGGGCCCAGGATAATACGTTAGAAAAGAGTATTGTCCGACTGTAAATAAAGTGTCTTTAGAAATTAGAAATTTGGCTCTTTTCATTTCTCGTTGCTTACTAATTTCATCCGTGAGTCTAGTTGTATAAGTTTTTATTCCTTGCTTGTTATAATATTCAAGTCCTCCAGTTCTATCTTCATGAGAATGAGTTGCAATGCACATTATAACATCCTTGTTATGCCTTGATTTTATACTATCAAGCAAAGGTTGAAACTGCGTAGTGTCCCAGGGTGTATCAAAAAGAACAACTCCACTATCTGTTACCAGATACATGCCGTTTGCTGGAATTTTATTTCCCTTATATAAACCGTATGTTTTGTAAATATAAAAGTCGCCTGTCAAATGGTAAAGATTCAGGCTTGTATCTCTTATTTGTGAAAAACTGATTATTGAAAAGAATAATCCAATAATTATTGTTGTTATTTTCTGCATAACGTGGTCAAGAATTATCGTTTAGGGTTTAGGGATTAGTGTTGTGGGGCGACCAGGAACGTTCACTTACCCCATCTTCAAAATCATAATTTAAAGACTCGCTATTCCAAAACCTGTCTCATCATTTCAAGGCAATTCATTGCATAAATGTCTGGCCTCCAAAAGGAATTTTCAGGAATTAGTCCTGTCCCAAATTTCATGCATCGTCTTCTAACTTCTTCAAAATTCAATAATAATTTCTAAATACCTCATCCTGCTTTTTTCTTTTCCTGATTAATCCTTCTTGTCAGTTCAGTAGTATATTTATTCGTTACGTTTCAATGACTGCCGAAAATTCCGGGGCTATGTAGTTTAGGTATCTGAAAAACAAACTCTGACTAACTGATACTGTTGATTAAAGATTTATTGTTGAAACATAGCTCGTACAACCAACTTCTCCAAAGCCGCCTATGAACTTTTCGTCTTTACGTTCAAATATCAGCAAGGCGTTTCTAATTATCAATCTTCAAAAAAAAATGTGCGTCAAAATTCTTCTTTTCATGTTTTGTCAAGCGGTTACGAAATGCACGGAGTGTATAACCACCAATAAGTTTCCCATTCCTACCAAACATCCAATCAGTTATATCATCCTTGTCAATTTTAATCCTTTTTCCAACTTTTACATCTTTTGCATTCTCTGGGAAATTATCTATCACTCCACTATAGCTTCCAAATTCCCAGCGTATTTGAATTGCCCAAATATATTCAAACCCAATATTCGTAGGAAACTTAATTTTTAATGCAATAGTCCCGGGGTCATAGCTTCTAATAATAAAAGCACTGTCAAAATCATGCAGATTTTTTCTTGCTAAATCAATCGCATTATTTATTTCTTCGTCATTGTTTGAGGTGCTATAGATTGTAGGTTCAGCGGTCCTTACAGTTTTGTTCATTTTACTATTGTTGCGAAGTAGATATCCTAAAATCATCTGGTGAAGAACAGTTACTATTTCATAATTACTCTGAATGATTTGTCTAAACAGACGGAAACACCCAATTAACACATCCTCTTATTTCATTACAATTCATTATCAAGATTAACTAAAACAAGTTCTATAATTCAAATATAGAAATATGAAAAATCGGATTATTGGTAGAGAGAATAAAAATACGCTCTGCTTGAACCGTCCATTTGTTAGTGTACCTCGTTTTTTAAATAAATCCTGATCGATACTCTGTCAGGCGCTGTTCAAAGGAGCTATGCTCTGGCAACCCAATCTCAAAGTCTTTAAAGCGTTGCATAAGCGCCCCTGAATGAACTTCACTTTTACCCGTCTGCACATTCACGTGTACAAATTGGCTCCAGAGTAATGCCTTTAATTCTGTTTTTGCTTCATTCCACATGGTCATTTCAACGTTAATGTGCTTAGTTCCCCAGACTAAAATTCCAGATTGTATGATTACGGTTTCCATAAGATAGGCGGGCCGAACATAAGCGATTCGATTTTCACGCACAACCCAGCCGTACCCCGTGTCCCGGGCATATCTATAGAGATCAAACGCATGATAGTTGCGAACATGGTCTTCCCGGGTATTATAGAAATAATCCAGGTACCGCGAGTTATTAAGATGGTTAAAGGGATCACAATCTGGAAATCGTATTAGTGTCTTACTTTCAAATCTTTTTTGCATATTTTAATTTACACGGCCGTAACAACTGCTGTTAGAAAAACCAGCATGCCGGATAAGAATTTAAAGAATAAGCCGAAAATTTATTTTCAGAGTTCAACAGGCTACAGATATCGTTATTTCTCCCACCATACTTTGTCAGTGACCAGTTTCACTCCTGGGAAGTTTTGGTTGCGAGTAATTTCTGTTTCCGGATATAGCAAGCGAGCAGGAAGGTCGTTGGTGCCCAATGTAGAAGCTTTTGACTTAACTAAGATATTAGGGTAACCGGTTCTTCTCCATTCAGTCCAAGCCTCAAACCCCTGAGTTCCATTCATCGCGTAGTACTTTTGCGTAATAATTGTTTTTATCATACCTGCCATGTCTGTTGACAATTGAGCATCGGGGGCTGCAGACATGTAGGCATCATAACTGGTGGATGGAATGGACAAAGCATCAAAACTTGCTTTTATGCCGGCCTTAAATAACTGGCTAACACCACTCGTAGGAGCCCACCCTCTTGCAACCGCCTCTGCCTGCAAAAAGTAGGACTCTGGTGCTGACATTAATTTTACCGGTGCAGCGGCGGCAATTGTTCCAGTTGAAGAAGCGAACCTTCCGCCGGTAATTGGTGCAGGGTAAGTAGGCGGTATTGAGGGCTGAGTAGCGAAGCTTCCCTGAGGTATTGCCACAACATTGCCTATAGCGTTCGTTGTATAAAGAATTTTTAACCTTGGATCATTGTTAGCTATATAAGCATTAACCGCCGTTGAACTAGCTACCAAGTTTTGTACACGACCTAAAGTGACTGAAGCGCCTTCTGCATACAAAGGATTTTGGTTACCCCCTACATTTTGATAGCTAATTTTTGCATCACTAGCGAGAAAAACGGGAGTAGTTGCATATAAAGCCTGAATGCCGGCTTTCGCTTTGTTAGGATCAACTTGTGATAAACGCAGGTAGGCCCGTAGCAACAGAGTGTTACCGAACCGCTTCCAGTTTGCCATGCCTGCAGTTCCTCCTCCAAAAACAAGGTCGTCGTTACCAGCATAATTTGTGGTTTGTACAGTTGTCAATGCAATCCCTCTTTTTGTCCAGGCAAAAATACTATCGTAAACTTCCTGCTGGCTATCGTAGTGTGGAGACAGGAGAATATTGCCTTGGAGCGCATCCTTTAAAGGTACATCTCCGAATGCGTCTGTCAGCAGCTGAAAAGTATAAGCTTTCTCAATTAGGGCTATTGCTACATAATTATTGTTCTTCGACTGTTCCAATATTTTTATGTCCTCCAATGCATCGTCGTACAGAACACCCCATAGACGGTCGAATGAGGTGGAATTAGACTGATACTGCTCTATCGATTTATACTGTGATGACGTAGGGTTTTGAGTCCAATACTGTGCATAAATACTTCCAAATATCTGCAAGGGATTACCGACAGCCAAGCCGATTGCCGCTTGAGTGGATGGTAGGATTAAATTATCAGTCGCTGTTTTGGGTGCATTTGGGTTTTGATTGACATCCAAAAATTTTTTGCAAGCAGGCGTGCCTATCATGGTAACACCTGCTATAGCAGCTATTAATGTATTTCTATATCTTAATTTCATTCCTGTAAAAAATTTAAAAAGTTACTCTAATATTCACACCGTAATTTCGTACGGACGGTTGTGCAGTAAAGTCAAATCCTTGTGTATTGCCTGCACCTGCGGAATTAATTTCAGGGTCAGCATACCTGTTCTCCTTAGCGGTTTTAATCCAAAGATTATTACCGAAGAAGCTAATAGATGCACTACCAAATGGAGAACGGGCTAACATAGCTTTTGGTAAACTGTAAGTAAGATTAGCTTCACGAAGTTTGATATAAGATGCATCAAGAACGTGTTGTCCAGCTATCATATTTGTATAATAGTCCTCAGGATAAAGCTGAACAGAAGTATTTGGAACGTACTTTCCTGTTGCTGCATCCATATACACCGAATTAGGAAAAACAAAACCGTCCCTGCTACGATCAGCTGTTTCAGCAGCACTGCCGACAAAGTCAAGTATGTCTTTTGTACGTGAATAGAATTTATCACCTTGTTTTGTATCAAACAAGACTCCCAAACTCCAGCCTTTGTATGTAATGTTAGTTCCAAGAGAAGCCTGGTAGTCAGGGTTGTAGGTGCCTAAATAAACAGCGGTAGGCGTAAGCAGAGGGATACCGGTGGCTGCGTTTACCACAATCCTACCATGGTCATCACGGAGGTGATCTCTTCCGTAAAAGTTTCCGTAAGGCATTCCGTTTGCAGCTGTTATACTCATACCACTAAAACCACCCAATACTATTTGGTCTACATCTAATCCTGAAACTATGTTCCTGTTTCTTGTATAAGTGCCATACAGCTCCCATGTAAAGCCGGAGGCGGTTTTAACAGGTGTACCTCGCAAACTCAATTCTACTCCCTTATTCTTTACTAATCCTGCATTCGCTACCCGTGCAGTAAAACCGCTTGAAGCAGCAATAGGAACAGCCAGTATCTGGTTCTTAGAATTGTTCTGATAGTAAGAAAAATCTACTAATATGCGGTTCTTAAAAAAACCCAGTTCACTTCCGACTTCAAAAGCTGTGGTTATCTCAGGTTTCAATGAAGGGCTTCCAATCCGGTTTCCATAAGTATAACCCGCCACTGTTCCAAGAGGAAATACGGTTTGTCCGAAACTGCCCTCGAGAACAGTTTTAGCATAATAAGTTTCCAAAAGGTAAGGATCTGCATCATTTCCAACCTTTGCCCAACTCGATCTTAGTTTGCCATAGTTTAGCCATTTATTTACAGAGGTACCCCTAAGCAACTCAGAGAATACAAAAGAACCACTAACGCCAGGGTAAAAAAATGAATTATTTTGCGTAGGTAAAGTAGAAGACCAGTCATTACGTGCAGTGGCCCCAAAGAATAAATAATTTTTATAGCCAACGTTCAGATCTGAATACGCCCCTACTAACCTTCGGCTCGATACTAAACTGGAAGAAAGAACAGGTCCGTTGCTATTAGCAATATTGTAATAACCAGGAATAACGAGCCCGCCTGTAGCATTTGTCTGTGCTTCCAGAGAGCTGACCGTTCGGACACGAACATTATGTCCCAGTAATAAAGAAGCATTAAAATCTTTTGCAAAACTTTTTCTAGCGGTAATCATCAAATCGTTTGTGATGTCGCTAATATTATAATTTCCTTGATAATAGCGGCCAGGTGATGACTTAGTCAAGCCAGTGTAATCACTAGTAACAGTATCAATAGGAATCAAGTTAAATCTAGGATCAGTCTCCACCCGACGGTCCGAATAAATATCACCCCCTAATCGCTCAGTAATATCTAACCATGTTGTAGGTTTGTATGAAACTGAAAAGCTACCTAATATACGATCAACATTATCTTTATTATGGTAGGCAGATACTAGGTAGTAAGGATTTAAAGTGTAAGCACCATAATAACCGAACAGTTCATTGCCTTTATTGTCAAATATATCACCTATGCTATTGTAGGGATTACTAAGATCCTTTAATTCATTAAGAGGAATGTTTCGT
>JBBPZJ010000259.1:0-2929 GCA_038199395.1 Chitinophagales bacterium | reverse complement strand
CGATATATACATACCCCTCATTTATAGCAAAGTCTACAGCAATTATTACAAATCAACTATCACAGAGAAAAGGTTCTTAAAAACGATCTCTTTTACTATTAATATCAGTAAGCTAAAAGTTGAGGACATATTGAAAGATATTCCTTTGTAGAGAAACACGGCTTTTCTTTTAAGTCTCTACTAGTATTTAAACTTTGTAGGGTCTTGTTTAAAATTCCAAAACAATAAATTTCGATTCTTTTCTTCCTCTTTGTATAATGATACACAATTTGAGTACGTTTATTTACGATACCTGTACGAACATTTTTTCTTCTACCGGAAGGACGACATATTTCAGGATAACGCTTTATAGTCTCTAACATTTCTATTATCCGTGCCATAAACTTTTCTACTTCTTTTTCTGTCCACTCTTCATTTAAATAATTAATAGTATTATCAAAAGAGCTTTTTGCTGAATCAGTCCATAAAATCTCCAAAATTATTGCTTCATCCATCTTTTATATTCTCCCATAACCTTATCATGTGGTGTCAATTTCCCTTCCTTCATTTCTTCAAGCGATCTATCTATCGCTTCTTTTTGCTCGGAAGTAATCTCATCCCACCAATCCTGCCTGCCTGATGTAAAAGTTTTAACTACCTTAAGAATGGCTTCCTTTTGTCTTTTATTAAGGTTTGGCAAATGCTGTAAAATCTCTTCGTCTAATTCCATTATCAGCTCCATTATCTAGTTTGTTAACTACAAGTTTACTTTTTTCTTTCTCTTTGTGTAAGAATTCCCGCATTTTTCCAAAGAATTATTACTCATCTAATTCCGATATTGCATTTCAATGCAAACCTCCTCTTTTATACAATTTCTAAAAAATAAAGAAATAGATAAATCTCGTTGGGATGATTGCATCATGCAAGGTGCGAACACTTTGATTTATGCAAGAACGTTCTATTTAAATCATATTTCTACAGACTGGAACGCATTAGTTGGAGCAAATTATGAATGGGTTTTGCCTTTGACAAACAGGAAAAAATACGGCGTTTCATATTTATACCAACCAGCCTTTGCTCAACAGTTAGGCGTTTTTTTTAAACCAGGTGTCACCGTTCCTTACAAAGCAATATTTGACTATTTACAGCAGCATTACAAATTTTGGGAAATTAACTGGAACTATGCAGCCCCCACTGAATTAACAGACTCGCCACATCAAGTTGACTTTGGCAACAACTTCATAATCGACCTTTCAGCTAGTTATGAAACCATTGCAGCTAATTACCACAACGACCTCGTTAAAAATCTTAAAAGAAGCAACCGTTTTCGACACTTTTATAAGACTACACATGAATTTAATAAATCTATAGAATTATACAAGCAATACTATGGAAAACGGATGCCTCATGTAAAGGAAACGGACTATCATAACTTTTGTCAAATATCTGCCTATGCTGCTGAAAATGAAATAATGGTATGCCGTGAAGTGTTGAATGAGAATAATGAACTAATGGCAACAGCATTGCTATTATTTGATGGAAAACGTTTATACAATCTGATGAATACAACCACAGAGGCAGGAAGAATAACTGGAGCGAATCATTTTTTACTAAATGCTATCATAGAAGAATTTTCTGGTAAAAAAGTTATCCTCGATTTTGAAGGGTCAGATCTTCAGGGAGTAAAAAACTTTTACGAGAAATTTGGCGCCGTTAATCAACCTTATTTTAGGGTGAAGTACAATTGCCTGCCATGGCCATTGAAATTGTTTAAGCGATAACATGTAAATGATATTTGAAAGGAATTATTGCTGGAGAACATTATCTTCAAGCAACTTCTCAGCAATAAAAAGATCAATTGGACGGGTCACTTTTAAATTATTATATTCTCCTTCTATTAAAAATACTTGTTTTCCTGATGCTTCCACCACAGTGGCTTCATCTGTAAAGGCCTCTGTATATTCCTGATTGAAGGCTTCTAATAAAATGCCTGATTGAAAAGTTTGCGGTGTTTGTATGATAAGAACTTTATCTCTGTCAATAGTGTAATGTGAAGAACCATCATTCATACGTATAGAATCTGTTGCTTTAACGGCAGGTATTGCGCTTCCCTTTTCGATTGCTTGATTATAACAACTTCGGATAAGATCTGTAGAAACAAGGCAACGAACCCCATCGTGCACAAAAACTATAGAAGGACGTGCGATTAACTTTAATCCGTTTTGTACGGAATGAAATCTTGTCGGTCCCCCGCCGGTTATTTGCACCCTTTCTGTTCCATTCATTTGCGCCACAATTTCCTCACCCTTTGCTATTTGCTGTTCAGGCAACACCAAAATGATTTGCATATCGTTATAAGCAAGCAGAAACGATTGTATGGTGTACTGCAACAATGGTTTCCCTTTAAGCAACAAAAATTGTTTGGGCACCTCACCACCCATTCTTTGACCCGAACCTCCCGCTACTATAACAGCGTATTTTTTCATTATACAAAGATGCTTTTAAAACAAATACGCTTGTATCGCATGTATAAAACTTAAAGAGAGCGAGGCTCAATTATCTTTGTAATAATCTTTTTAATGAAACTTTAGGCGAAGGGATAAAAGGACTGAAATTATGAAAACGATGTATGATTAAGACAATCAAAAATATACTGCCGAAAAAGTTGCCTGAAGATTTTCAGATGAACGAAATGCGACGCAACGATAACTAATTGAAAAACAAATGCCGGTACCAAAATCAATTATTGCCCGATGACAAGTATGCAAAAAAGCCTGTTTATAATCATACTACTTTTTGTTGCCTGCGGCAAAAAAGATAAGCCTGACGATAAGCCGGGCATTCTTACTTTACGGGAAATGAGCGACCTGGCAACAGTAGAATATACTGTGACGAAAGTTATAAAAGCAGCCGACAATAAAACGTGGTTTAAAGTTGGTAACAGAAAAAT
>JBBPZJ010000258.1:0-5387 GCA_038199395.1 Chitinophagales bacterium | reverse complement strand
GATGGTAAGTTTTAAACTGTGCCAGCAGTTTTAAGTTTAGAGTTTAAGGTTTAAAGATTTCGACCCACAACTTTAATTTTTAAACCCGAAACTTTGAACTCGTTTAATCAAACAAATCTGAAGATAAATACCGGTCACCTCTGTCGCAGATGATACAAACAATGACCCCGGATGTAAGTTCTTTTGAAAGTTCAATAGCCGCATTCACAGCTCCACCGCTGCTCATACCACTAAAAATGCCTTCTTCACGAGCCAGACGTTTGGTCATAATTCTGGCATCTTTTTCATCAACTTCAATTATGCGGTCTATCTTTTCTTTTTTAAAAAATTTTGGTAAATACGCCTCCTGCCATTTTCGTATGCCGGGTATGTGAGAACCCTCGCTAGGCTGACATCCTACAATTTGAATGTTTTTATTCTGTTCTTTTAAAAATGCCGAAACGCCCATAATAGTTCCGGTGGTTCCCATAGAAGACACAAAATGGGTAATCTTGCCTTCAGTATCTCTCCATATTTCCGGGCCGGTCGTTTTGTAATGCATCAAGTGATTATCCTCGTTTGCAAATTGGTTTAGCATCAGGTAGCCGCCTTTTGCAACCTGTGCTGCAGCGTAATCAATAGCGCCCTCCATCGACTGCGATTTGGGAGTAAGTATAACCTTAGCCCCAAAAGCCTGCATCGTTAACACCCTTTCCCTGGTTGCATCTTCGGGCATCACTATTTCTATCTCAACCTCAAACAGGCCGGCCATTAATGCAAGTGCAATTCCTGTATTACCACTAGTTGCTTCAATAAGTTTGATGCCTGGAGTAAGTTCCCCACGGTCAATAGCTCCTTTTATCATTCCATACGCAGCCCTGTCTTTTACACTGCCGCCAGGATTGTTTCCTTCCAGTTTTGCATAAATCGTTACGTCTTTGTTTGTAATAACTTTTTGCAGTTCAACTAAAGGGGTATTGCCAACAAAGTCAAGTATTCCAGCCATGTTTCTTAAATTTTATTAATGCGGCTGCAAAGGTCTATGATGATAAGCAGATTAAGAAACTTTTAAAATATTGTGTGATTCCTATGACTTTAAGAGTAACCATTTACTCGCACTTCATTTTAATGATGAAGGTTGGTAGAGTTATAAAAATGAAGGTTTGGATTTCCTTAATTCACCAAACAACTGCATCGTCTTTAAAACTTTTTTTTATTAAACCTAAGTTGCGCCTTGCCTTTGGTTGAAAGACCGTTTATGCCTGACAATCCCTGAATTGTCCAATTGTAATTGCGTTTGTTTCGCTCATACCAAGGTTCTTTTGAGATCTTTTTTGGAAAAATGTATACTTTACCCGGTTTTAACAGGTAGTAGCTGTGCGGATTATCGGTTACATTACCTGCCCAATCTTCTATGTTCTTTATAGATTTTGTTGTTGCAGGATCAATGATATAAATAATTACTTCACCTTCTTCTATGACAGGTATAGCTGCTGCTACATGATATTTCCAGAAGTTTTTGAGGTACCCGATTTTTTTGAAGACATAGCCACTGAAAACCCACCCTTTGTAGTTAGGAATGTTCCATTCGTCCAGCAATATGCAGATTGCATTTGCTCTGTCTTCGCAATCATTATTTGCATCACTCCATCTAAAAAGCCGACAGTCTTTGAAAAAGGAAAAAAGTCTTTCAGCCTGGTCTTTAGAGACATCAAACCCGGTTTTTATTTCTACTGATAAAGATTGTGCCAATAAGGTTTTGAGTATCAAGAGAGAGCTTTTTTATAGCTAAGATAGCTGAAGGTCAACGCATTTATTTCTTTGTTACAAAGAAATCGTGAGGACCAGTAAAGTTTAAGTTGCAGACAATGGTTATAACCTAAACATCTTAGAAGTCATTCAAACAATTAGGTAATGTTTACACAAATAAGCTTGATGAAGAAAAGAAAAAAAGTCTCTTATTAATCCTCTGCTTTGTACTTCACGGCGGACATAGCTTTTCCCTACATTTGATTATGAAAAAGGCTTTGCTGGATAGCTTTGTTTGGAGAGGGATTTATTTTATTACAACCTTACTATTAAACGTTTGTATTGCCAGAATATATGAAGCCCCAAAAAGCGGTTGGATCTATTTTATCTCAAATAACTTTTACCTGGTAGTTTTGGTGGGCAGTGTTAGTTTGGATTCTGCTATGACTTATTTTAGCGCTAGTGGACGTATTGCGGTTAACAAACTTGCGTTAATCTCAATTACGTGGCCCTTTTTTGTAGCTATTTTGGGTATTGCCTGTACTTTTTTTTTAATAACCTTCCATTATATTACCTCCGGTTATTTATTTCTATTTGTAGCAGGAGTGGCGTATACGCTTGGGATATCGCTTAATAATTTTTTTACTTCTTTGTTTTATGCCGAACAAAATTACTCTGTTCCCAACATTTTGATGAGTATTATAAATGTTGTGGTAATTGTTCTGATACCAATTTTTGCCCGGAATTTTATTGGGTTGAACAAAGATCAGTTTCTTTACATATATTTTCTCCAGTTTATATTGCAGGGAGTAGGATTGGCAATATTGTATCTTGTTCGTTATTCACCTATAAAAACGCTTGAGTTTCCCTCAGTACAGGAGTACAAAATACTTTTTAAGTTTGCAATAATCGCCTTACTTGCTAACATCGCATATTACCTTATCAATCGTGTTGATTATCTTTTTGTTGAAGCGTGGTGTTCAGCAAAATCACTTGGTAACTACGTGCAGGTTTCTAAAATGGGACAACTGTTGTTAATTGTTCCTTCTATTATAGCAAGTGCGGTTTATCCCCAGGCGGCAAAGGGCGAAAATGTAAATATGGTACATTACATTTTAAGAATAATCACTCTTTTTCTGCCATTATACGGTCTTATCATTATTGCTTCTTATTTATTCAGCAACCATGTTTTTGTTTCGATATTCGGGTCAACATTCGACGAAATGTATGTGCCGTTTCTCGTGCTTTTACCTGGTATTCTTTTTTTATCGATGCACATTATCATCGCTGCTTATTTCGGTGCTAAAAACAAACCTTCTTATAATGTAATTAGCACCGGTGCCGGGCTAGCGGTTGTTTTAGCCGGCGACTTTATGTTGATAAAAAAAATGGGAATTACAGGTGCCGCTTTGGTCAGTTCTTTAGGTTATACAACGGCTTTTACCGTCTCCCTTGTACTATTCATTCGCAATACGACAATCGGTTGGCAGGACATTTTTAATGCTGAAATTTTCAAATTGAAAACCTATACTTCACTTATTGCTAATCGTACTACAAATTTAAAGTAATGCATATTGTAGTGTTTCCCGGTTGGTATCCAAGTAATGCAGATAGATTGAGTGGTGACTTTATACAAAGGCACATGTATGCGATTGCTCAAAACTGCCGCGTATCAGTTGTATTTCCGATAAAGGACCATACAATAAATAAGAACAATATTGTAACAAACAGAAAGGGCGATCTTACCGAGATCTTTTATTATTATCCATCGTTGAGCTCCTTCAAATGGCTTGATAATCTTTTGTCTTTCATTTGCTACAACTATTACTGTTTAAAAGCAATGAAGTCTTTAAACGCAGATGAAAAAGTGGAACTGGCACAACTATATGTTTTACAAAAAAATTTTTTAATTGGCTTTTTACTGCAGCGATTGTATAAAATTCCTTATGTAGTTTCTGAACAATCGACGTTTTATATTGACGGAAGATTTGATAAAATGAATGGAATTGGAAAGTTGATTTTTAGGCTGGTATTTAATAAAAGCTCGTCTTTTCACGCGGTCTCCAATTATCTTATGGAAGCACTGAAAAGCAAACTTCATCTGCGTAAAGATGGTGTCATCATTCCGAATGTAGTAGACACAGATCTTTTTTACTACAATAATGATCTGACGGGTAACAGGGTATCGTTTGTACATGTATCTAATATGTCGTATCAAAAAAATGTTGAGGGAATGTTACATGCATTTGCAGAAGTAAAAAAGGCTACGCCGAACTTTCTTTTAAATTTGTCAGGACCGTTACCTGCATCTATAAGTTCCTTAATATCTGACCTGCAACTATCTAATAACACAGTAGTATGGAACGAGAGAGACTATAAAGAAGTCGCACAAATAATGCAGCAGAATAACGTGTTTGTATTTTTCAGCCGGTACGAAACATTTGGATGTGTAATTATTGAAGCAAATGCTTGTGGATTGCCGGTAATTGTGAGTGATCTGGAAGTAACAAGAGAGTTAGTGTCAGATAAATTCAATGGGGTGTTGGTAGAAAGTGAAAATGTAACGGAACTGGCGGACAAAATTTTGTTTATGATTAATAACCAGCAGCATTTTGATCCTTTAGCCATTTCTTTACAAACAAGAAAAAAGTTTAATTACGAGCGCATTGGAAGACTTTTTTATGATTGGTATTTAGCTAGTATCTAATTTATTTGTGTAATCATTGAAGTTGAGCTATTAATTTGTTGCTTTTTGCAATCTTATTTCAACAGAATGCATGATTTGTTATGATATGTAAGAAAAATGGTTTTAATTTGGAAAACCAATATCCTTGTAAAGCATTAAAATCTAGTTATATAAATGTCCATTGAAGATAAGTCTCCGCTTCATATTCTATTTGCTGATGATGACTCGGATGAAACGTATTTGTTTAATGAAGCACTCGAGCATTGCCACCTGGAGGTGGTTCTATCATTTGCCAACAATGGTAATAACCTGCTCTCAATTCTTAAAAGCAATCCTCTGCCCGACCTTGTTATTATGGATATCAATATGCCGCACAAAGACGGACTTGAGGCACTCGCAGAAATCAGGAGTTTTCCTGAATTTGCATTACTTCCCCTGATTATTTATTCTACAACAACTGACGCCTCCATCATCGATGCCAGCTATAACAAAGGAGCGAGTCTTTTTGTCGTAAAGCCCAATAATTTTGATGGAATGATGAAAGTCGTAAAAAAAATAGCTGCAATCGACTGGAAAACAAATCCGAAACAACAACGCAAAGAATTCGTAATATCTGAGGATTAAATTTACTTTCTATTACAAGGATAGTCTTTGGCATAATTGTTTTTGTTTATTACAATAACAATAAAAAAAATGTCTATGCCAAATTCAAATGACAACCAGGACTACGGCGAGAGTGTCGAAAAGAATAAACAAGAAAAAACAATTACTGATAAAAACGAGAAATTGCTGACAAGTGACGATTTAAAAGGAAAAAAAGTTGATGCAGACCCGGAAAAAGATAAAGACAAACCAGCCGAACAAAGTAAATAATTCGATGTGACCATCGTTAAGAAGCTTTATTATATTAAGCCTCTTAACGATGGTTTTGTCTAATTTTCCTTCACAAGAATCAATTCAGGTTCTTTTCCTT
>JBBPZJ010000257.1:0-2482 GCA_038199395.1 Chitinophagales bacterium | reverse complement strand
GGGTTCATTCTTTTTACCCCACCTTCTTTATCGGCCGCTGCATCGCTGTCAAACATTTTCAGGTCGTAACCCATAATCAACGTTTTGGCAATGGTCATGTCCTGCACTTTTGCCGCTTCTCTTCCAGCATAATCATCATAAAAATTGTGCGGTAAGGGAAAGGTTTTTTTATCGAACATGCCCATATCCCTAGTGTCGGGTAGCCAGGTACGGTGTGTAGCTTTGTGACCTATGACCAGGCAAAAGGGTTTGCTTTCATCTCGCTTGTCAAGCCATCCTTCGGCGGCATCCTCTATCACATTGGAAGCATAACCTTCCACCCTTTTAAGACTGCTGTCCATCATTATAAAATCAGGATTGTAATACTGCCCCTGACCAGGTAATATTTGCCAGTAGTCGAAGCCCTGCGGTTTAGTTTCCAAATGCCACTTGCCTATCCAGGCAGTAAGATAACCGCCTGCACGTAGTTGCTTTATAAACGAATCCTGGCTGCCATCAAAGCGGGAATGTTCATTGTCCTTAAACCCATTTTTATGACTGTACTTGCCCGTTAATAATACTGCCCGGCTAGGCCCGCAAATAGAATTAGTCACATACGCTTTTTTGAATATTGCACCTTCTCTGGCAATACGATCAATAGCTGGTGTATGAATTAGCTTGCTTCCATAGGCACTGATGGCCTGGTAGGCATGATCGTCGGAAACGATGATCACAATGTTTGGCCGTTGCTGGGCCGTAACTAACAGTGATGCACATACAAAAACGGTTGCTAAAAATGCTTTCATTATTATTAATCGTATTTTTATTGTTTATAAAATTGTTTATAAAATCGGTCACTTTTTTACCAGTATTCATTTCCCGGAAGTAAAAAGAAATACCCGACAGCATTGCTGTTACGGGTATTCTTTGATTGCTACCGGTTATGAGTACTATCAAATTCTTATTCCTTTTCCTTATTAAAACGATTAACAGTACTTAATTTGACTGCGTTAATTTTATAGCAACAGGCGGAAGATTGAAGGTTGGGTTAATTGTTACTGTTATTTCCCGTGAGGTGCCGGTTGTATTCGGTTTTATAATGACAGGCAGGTTAAATTCCGCGGAACCAAATCGTTTTGTAATTACTACCCAGTCATTATCGGGCATTGTTACCCTTCAGCCATTAGTACCTCCTTTTACAACAAAGGTATCTTTGCCACCTGCCGCTGTAAAAACGGTTTATTCTTTAGCGCTACTGAAAAAGCTGATGGTTCCGGCTTTACCGGCAAATTCTGTTTTTTGCATGAGCCAAATACGGCAACAAAGAATACGACTGCTGCCAAACCTATATAATGAATATTTTTTCGCATTGAATTTTGATTTTGGTTTACATATTTGGGTGTGCCATCAATGCCGTAAATTACTCCCGGCAGCAGAAGAGTGGAACTCTCTTTTTCATCTCTGCGAATATTAACGTCGGCAATAACTTTCCAGTTTTTAGCTGGTTCCAACTCTACGCCTGGCAAGAGCGCAAGAGTGAAGCCTTTATCGATTGCCTGAGAACCTCTCTTACATAGCTCCTGCGAAAAGCCCTTGTCTTTCTATTTTTTAGATGCTGATTCTTCCCCTCTCCTAAGTATAATTTTTCTAGTTGCTGTATCGTCTTTTACTGAAGAAATCTCCTTATCCCCTTGATTAATAAGTCTCTGTTCATTTCAAAACCCGTTAGTCCTGCTATTCCTATATTGGCTTGCCTCCAAGGTTTCTTAGTAGGCTACCGGATACAAATATAATATTAAGTATGACATAATACCAAATATACTCGAATGCAAACGTTTGCGCAAAATTTTCTGCTCTGCTACTTTAAAAGTCAAAGCCAAGGGTTAACCATATAAATAGTGTAATTGAAGAAAGTAGACGATGAAAAAATAGCTACTTTTTCATGTAGATAAGTCGAAAGAACTCATTCGAAACGAACGAATTTCGGCTGCATCAAATTCTACAAAAAAAAACAGCGTGAGAAGCATGTTGCAGGCGGATCCTTATCTTGAAAAATTAGCTAGTGTGAAGTGAAAACTTAGTTTGGCGTGTCATTGATCAATTATAAGGAGAACAATTCAGTAATATCGTCTATAGTACATGACAAAAGTTGTGAATAAAGGAGTAGGCAGTTAATTATTATTTCACAAGGGTGTAAAAAAAGCCTTAGCAGTTTTTTCTTTAGAAGAAAATTACCACATCTACTTCTAATGGAAACAACTAAGGTTGGTGACAAATATAGTGCGTTATTTCTTTATTTCAGTGAGCATTTACAATGGCATAAAGCCCGTATTAAGTTCTTTGTTTTGCTAATTACAGCATTATGTAAAATGCAAACCGTCTGTTTTGATCGTTTGGCAGAAGGTATGGATAGCTCTGCTCAGATAAGTTCTTGTTTACGTCGCATTCAGCGTTTTTTTGCTGAATTTGAGATAGGCAGCGATAAAATAGCCGCTATTTTGTT
>JBBPZJ010000256.1:0-12510 GCA_038199395.1 Chitinophagales bacterium | reverse complement strand
TGAGATTAATACAACGGGTTATAGAATACAACACGATACTATTTTTGATGGAGGGTTTGGTCGGTTTATTCATGACAAGGGACATAATATAAAAGCAGGGATGGATTACTTTCTAAATAAAGCAACGACACTAGGTGTTATCATTACTGCGCTTCCCGGCTCCCTGCAGATGGATGAACCAGGCGAGACGTTCATTTCCTCTGCAGTTAGCAACAAGCTTGTTAAAAGGTTGGTGGCAAACTCTATAAATGATACCAAAAGAAGCAACAGCAATATCAACCTAAATTACAGATACGAACAGAAGGATAAGGAACTAAATATAGATGTTGACTACGGAAAATATTGGTTAACTAACGAGCGGTTACAGCCTAACGCTTATTACAATGTTTCTAACGATTATTTGTATGGCAATACTTACAATACGCTAACCCCTGCCAACATTAATCTTGCCTCTTTAAAAATAAACAACGTAAGGAATTTTAATGGAGGAAAATTAGATATTGGAGGCAAAACGTCTTATGTAAGCAGTGAAAATAATTTTCAACGCTTTGATGTTGGCAATAATGCCAAACAGATGGATAGCTCACGAAGCAATAATTTTAACTATAGAGAAAACATTAATGCGCTTTACGTAAACTACAATAAAGACTACAAAGACCTTTTATGGCAAGTAGGCGTGCGAATGGAAAACACAATCATTTCCGGAAATTCTAGTGGCTTTAGACTAAAAAATAACTTCACTCCATTTGACTCATCTTTCAATAGAAATTATACAGATTTTTTTCCCAGCGTTGCAATCACCTGGAAAAAAGATAAAAATAGCCAAATAGGTTTAAGCTATAGCAAACGTATTGATCGTCCTGTTTACCAAAATTTGAATCCCTTTGAGTATCCGTTGGATGAATATACCTATCGTAAGGGTAATACTAACCTTCAACCTCAATATACTAACAGCGTCGGGATCTCATATACTTATAAAAGCAAGCTAACAGCTATCTTAAACTACAGTAGCATACGATCTATGTTCGCCCAACTATTTGATACAGCAGAAAGAACAAAATCTTTTATTACAATTACGAATATCGGCAAGCAGGATCTGGTTAACCTGAATGTAAATTATATCGTTCAAGCTAAACGTTTTTCCGCCTTTTTTAATCTCAATAGTTTTTATGCTCATTCAATTGCCGATTTTGGCAAAGATCGCACTATTGACCTTAGTACAGTCACTGTAAACGTGCGGTCTCAGCAGGCGTGGCAGTTCGGCAAAACTTACACAGCCGAATTAGTCGAATATTATACTTCGCCGTATATATTTGAGGGAACTTTTAAAAGTAAAAGCATGGGTAGTATGGATGTAGGTCTTCAAAAAATCTTATTAAATGGTAAAGCAACCTTAAAAGCTTCTGTAACTGACATTTTTTATACCATGCAGTCAAGGTTGGAGAATCACTTTGCAGGCCAAAATCAATATCTGTGGCGCGCATGGGAACCTCACCTTTTCAGAATAAACGCTACCTACCGCTTTGGAAGCAGCCAGATAAAAGCCGGACGCCAACGAAAAACCGGGTTAGAAGAAGAAAGTAAAAGGGTGCAAAGCGGATCGTAGTGTAATGTTTGCCCTTAAATGCCTTCGTTGCTTCATGACTAATGAAAGGGTGTATGACACGGTGTAGACGGCGTGGCCTCTAATAACACCAAACTGGCACAAAAAGAGATCGAATCAAATTAAATACTTTATACGTTGTTATAATATTTTTATTAACAATAGTAACAAGGGCATAATGCTGCTAAATGAAATTATACCAAGTGCTTTTTTGACTGAATTTATCAGGCTATACCGCATAGTAGATTTTCATTTTCCAGATGCAACTGCCTTGCCCTTTAAAGTCTATCCACCGAGGCCGGAGCATTGTTTGCAGTTTTATCCAAAAGACACGGAAACGGTAAAATATCCTGATTCTAATATTGCTGTCACAAATAAAAAAACTACTATCATTGGCCAGCATACAATTATTAATCACCGACATGTGGGAAAGGAATTTTTAGCTTTCCAGGTAGTCTTTCAACCTGGTGCTCTGTATCGGTTAACAGGCATTACATCAGTAGAAATTACCAATGCATATCTTGATGCGGAGGATATATTAGGTAACTGCACTAGAGTTGTTAATGAGAACTTGTTCCTGGCGAAAAGTTATCCTGAAATGGTACAAGTAGTGGAGCAATTTTTAAGCGGACTGATAAAAAGAAATTGTAAAAAAGTTCATCCTGTTGATGTTATCAGTAAGTATATGACCAATGAGGAAGAACGTTATTCTTTAGATGGATACATTAAAGAAGCTTGCTTAAGTCATCGGCAGTTTGATCGCAAGTTTATTGAGCGGGTAGGGATACCGCCTAAACAATACCTGCAGGTTGTTAGATTTGACAGAGCCTTTCGAATGAAAAATCGTTTCCCTAACAAAGATTGGCCTGCAGTTGCATTACATTGTGGCTACTACGACTATCAGCATTTAGTGAAAGACTATAAGGAGTTTACAGGATTTACGCCTAAACAGTTTCTTGCTATTGAAAATACAGCTCCAGAACGCTCTTTTGGTGAAATAGAAGTTTAGCAAGAAGGATAAAAAGTCCGGTTTTTACCACTAAACTCACTTTTTGTCAGCATAGGTTTGAAGTCTAAAAATTCTAAACTATGCAACGCAAAGACTTTTTGTTAACAGCCCTGGCAGCAACGCCGCTTCTCGTTTTTCCACAGACTAAAAACAAGAATTATAGCACTAAAACACCTTTTTTGGTCAAAGCAGGAAAAAGCCGTTTCAATGACCTCATCAAGTTAGGCCCGAACACAAATGATGTAAAGATTTCGAAAAGTGACACTAATAATCAATTGAGTGTGTTTGAATACGCAGGTTTTGAAAAATCGGGACCTCCCTGCATGTTCATTTCTCACAAGACGAAATTTTTCAGGTAACATCAGGAAGTTACCGGTTTGTAGTGGGAAAAGATAAAATGGAATTAGGTATAGGAGATACAATTTTTCTTCCCCGCAACATACCTCATACATGGATTCAGCTTACAGAAAAAGGCACGCTAACATATATGGTTCAACCCGCAGGAACAATGGAAGAGTTCTTTCAACAAATAAGTAAGTTAAAAGGGCCTCCGTCACCAGAAGAAGCACAAAAAATACATATGGCTCATGGTATGAAAGTGATGGGACCGCCTTTGGCTCTATGATTGACTATGGAGTTGGGGTCCTTTTCATTTGCTTTAGCGACTACTGTTATTTCAAAAAAATTCAATAAATTACACAATCAGCAGTTCTGACAAATTTATCCTTCAAATTTTAATTTAATTAATGATATACCGCTACAGGCAACCGGCTCATCATCTTAGCGGTTACGTTAGAGATTATGTGCTCGCTCACTTTGTCATAAATACTAATCAAAAAGTGCCTCTTAAACCATTTCCTGCAAAACCGCAGGGTGGAATTGTATTTTTTATTAAAGGTTTTCTTATAGCAAACAACCCGTCCTTATCAATTATTGAAAAACGAGAACAAACATTAATTGTTGGACAGCAGGAATATCGCCAAACCTTTCAACTTTCTCACGAGTATTTAATGATAGATGTAATATTTCAACCGGGAGCTTTAAACAAACTTCTGGGAATACCAATGACTGAATTGCTGAATAAACATATAAATGCTGAACTAGTATTCGGACAAGAAATCCGTGATGTAAATGAGCGATTGGCAAATGCTGATTGCTATGAAACGATGTTTACTATTATTGAGAAATTTCTAATAGAAAAAATAAAAAAGGTAAAAGACAATTTGCATCCTGTTGACAAAATTGGTGAGTTTATACTCGATAACCCCGTTTCATTCAATTTAGATTTTGTTGCAAGCGAGGCCTGTTTATCTCATCGACAGTTCGAAAGGAGATTTGTACAACAAGTAGGTATAACCCCAAGATTTTATCAAAGGATGGGGCGGTTTCGGAAAGCATTTGAATTAAAAATACGGCACAGAAGTGTAAGCTGGACGGACATTGCGTGGCAAATGGGTTATGCAGATTATCAGCACCTTGTTAAGGATTGTAAGCAATTTTCCGGTAACACACCAAATCAACTTATAGAAGAAGAAAATAATTCACCTTCCCAAATATTGGGAATTAAATTGGAATTCTACCGTTAGAAATATGACGATAACTTACCACCAATTTTGTTTTAAAAGAGTTGACATTTGGAGTTAACATTTAAAACAATAATACAATGGACACATCTTTTATTCTTGAGGCAGAAGAAAGCCGGATTAACAAGCCCTACAATGTTTTAGGTATGCCAACTTATCTTAAAATTTCCGGACAAGATACCGGCGGTCAAATGAGTATGTTTTACGGTGAGTACAGCAGAAAACAAGGACCGCCTTTGCACCAACATGATTTAGATGAAACTTTCTATATCACCGAAGGTGAATTTATATTTCAGTTAGATGACAAAAAGGTAAAAGCCGTTGCCGGAAGTACCATTTTCATTCCCCGCATGATGCCTCATACCTTTCTTGTTACGAGCGAAACAGGCAAAACGCTTTTTATGGTTAACCCTTCAGGAAATGTGGAAGCGCTTTTTGCAAAATATGACTCTTATGAAACCGTTCCACCTGTTGAGGAACTGATGCGGATAAGCGAAGAACTGGGTTCTCCAATTTTAGGGCCTCAAATTACAGAAGACTAAAAACTGCAACTTCGACAATTCACAGGAAATACTTCAAACTAACTTATAGAAGAAGAAATAGTTCACCTTCCCACATGTTGGGAATTAAATTGGAATTCTACCGTTAGAAATATGACGATAACTTACCACCAATTTTGTTTTAAAAGAGTTGACATTTGGAGCTTACATTTAAAACAATAATACAATGGAAACATCTTTTATTCTTTATGCAGAAGAAAGCCGCACCCAGAAGCCTTATAATGTTTTAGGAATGCCCACTTATCTTAAAGTTGCAGGTAAGGACACTAACGGTCAATTGAGTGTGTTCTACGGGGACTATCGACGTAACCAGGGGCCTCCCTTAAACTTGCACGATATGGATGAAGCGTTTTACATTATCGAAGGTGAATTTTTGTTTCAGTTGGGTGACAAAAAGGTAAAAGCCACTGCAGGTAGTACGGTTTTCATCCCTCGCATGATGCCTCATACCTTTCTCGTTACCAGCGAAATAGGTAGAATGGTCTTCATGGTGAGTCCTACAGGTAATATTGAAACACTTTTTGAAAAATACGACTCCTATGAAACCTTTCCTCCTGTTGACGAACTAATGCGGATAAGTGAAGAACTAGGCTTCCCTATTTTAGGTCCTCAAATTACCGAATAGTAAAATCAGCTACTTAACTATCTATTAATTTAGCTTGTATTGTCGTGAAGTCAGATTAAGAATAAAATGGTCTATTAAACTCATACACCAGCAAAGCACTTGCAATCGTTTATCAAAGACGATACATTGTTCCATTTTGGGTAAGATGAAAGATTGCCTACTCCCGTAAAACCTTTTCCTGCAATACGGAGCACTGTATAGTTTTTTACTTACGCGGATGTGTAAACGCTTTTGAACCACAATCCGGCATATCCTGCACATTTGCTAAAATAACCATTAACGGAAGTGATTTGGGCAAAGCATTTAGTGCTAAAGAAATACTTGAGCAATTGAGACCGGAACAAAAGCAGAAAGCATTGAACCAAAGCAAAAGTCAGTCAAACCAGACGAGACAAGGAAAGACTCCTAAGTGTGAAGGTGAACAAAATTAGGAACAAAGCAATCAAGATCAATCCAGGATAGAAGGGCTGAATGCATTAAAAGCACTCCGTAAACCCGAAGAAATAAGTAATTATATACCGAACCAGTTACTGAAGTAGAAAAAGCAAAAGAAGCAATCAAGGGGATTGCATTTATAAGTTAAAGCTGCTTTGAAGAAAATAAATTATTAAGCAAAATTGAAGCATATACAGGAAAAAAAAGATTGCTGGGGTATCAAAAATCGCAGTCGATTCTGCTAGATTGAAAGGTTATAAGATGATACTCAGAGAGAAAGCTGAAACATCTATCCGTGTTGAAACTGGTGTTCTGACCTTGCTCGCTGTTTCAGAAAAGAACAATTTTATGGATTTCATGATTTTAGAAATGTGTGCAGACACTGCTGCACCGGCATATTTAAAAACAACGCATTTTCTAAAATATATACAGTACATCCAAAATAGTTAAATCCCTTGAAATGCCAGACACAGACCGGCTAGTGACGAGGGTGAAGATAAAGTGATAAGGATAGTTTAAACGTAAGCGGTCAGTGGTAAGTTGAGTAAAACATCCTGCCACTTCACCATCGACTGGAGCGATTGAAGTTTCATGCTATCGCACGTGAATAGACGGTCCGCCTTTTTAAATCCATTCAACCTGTGTTCGCTGCGTGCGATTTGTGAACAGCGAACACCTGTATTTGTAATATGAAATCGCCTGATGGAATGCGTGCCCACGACGTAGTCATATTACTTAAAATACTAACTCACGAGCATCCCTCGAGGCAGTACAGAGAGCTGGCTGCCTCTTTATATATCAGCACTTCCGAAGTATCTGAATCTCTTGCGAGAAGTCACAAGGCAGGACTAATAGATGAAAGCAAAAAAAAGGTTTACAACAATCTTAGGTTTTTCCAGCAGGTGGTATGCTGAAGCTTTCACTCATGCAACTGATACACTATAGTAACAAGAATTCTTTTTTCGTCCAGGCTCTCCACGGCTCTTCTCCCCAGACGATTATTTGCCAAACCAATTTGTCGAAGACAAAAAAGGCTCTCACTTTTTCTGTGACAGCCGGCAATTCAGATATTGGATTTTAAAAACTTGATTAAGGTAACATTAGTAAAACGTTACTTTAACATCCTTATTATTACCGATAAGCAGTTAGAACAATCAGGGCATTAGCATAACTCTTTGGGTTAGCGGGAGTGCTTCCTGCACATACAGTTGATACCTGCATCTCACATTTAATGATCGTTTAAGCATACAGCGCAATTAAAGAAGACGAACATCGTTACTCATTAATAGAAGTTTTAATAAGAATCCAATTACTCCAAATAATCTTTTATTAAATGAGTTTTAAGCAGTTTGCTCGCAAACTAAAAATAGCCGCTTTTCGGGATCTCGTTATTATTTATGCGATCAGTATCATCCTGGTTATCCTGGAGCTGACCATTCATTGGACTGAGGTCCTGGGAAATTTTCTATATAAATACCAGGATTATCCGATAGATGATTTGGTAATCTTATTATCAATTTTGGGCTTTTTATTAATGATATTTAGCATGAGGCGAAATGGTGAAAGGAAAGAGATTATTAAAAAACTGTTTGCAACGAAAGCGTCATTGAGAATAACCCAGGAAAACCTACAGGTGGTTCTTAGCAACAGTTCAAGTATTGTATTTAATTGTGAGGCTCATGGTGCGTGGAAGATTTTATATATGAGTGATAATGTCACTTCTATACTTGGGTACGGAACATCAGAGTATTTGGTACCGAACTGGTGGACTAATAATGTTCATCCTCAAGATCAACGTTTAGCTTTTGCGGGACTAGAAAAAATGTTTACAACGGGCTCTAACTCGTTCGATTATCGCTTTAAACACAAGCAAGGAGATTGGGTATGGATGCATTCCGACTGCCGTTTACGGTATGACATGCACGGCAAACCCAGCGAAATTGTAGGAACCTGGTGGGATATTTCGGAACAAAAAGCCACACAGGAAGTTGTGCGAAAAAATAATGAAAGATTTCACCTGGCAATTCAAGCCACAAAAGATACTATCTATGATTGGGATATGATCAAAGATAAACTATGGGTAAGTGAGGAGATGTACCGATCATACGGATATAAAAAAGAAACTGTCGGGCTAACTTTTGATTGGTGGAGAAGTAAAATACATCCGGAAGATCATCCTCGTGTTTTGTCTTCAGTCAATGTTTCTCTGGAAGCCAAAAGTCCTAACTGGTCAGGTGAATACAGGTTCCGTCGTGCTGACGGCAGTTATGCAAACGTCTTAAGCCGCGGCTACATTTGTTATTCACCTGATGGTACACCTGTTCGCAGGATAGGTTCTATGTCAGACATTTCTATTTTAAAACAGACTGAGCGTGAACTAAGAGATGCAAAAGATAAAGCTGAAGAGTCAGTAAGATTTAAAAGTGAGTTTCTGGCTAATATGAGTCACGAAATAAGAACTCCTATAAGTGGTGTTATCGGAATGACTGAACTCGCTTTGGAGACTAACACAACTCCACAACAAAAACGTTACCTTCAAAACATTCAATCTTCATCAGAAACTTTACTGAGCCTTATTAACGATATTCTTGACTTTTCCAAAATTGACGCCGGTAAATTAAACCTTTCCCCGGTAAATTTTTCTCTTCGTGATGAGATGCCAAAGGCCTTACAGGCCATTAGCCTAAAAGCTTCAATGAAGAAACTGGAGTTTATTTTTAGTTTAGATCAAAACGTTCCTGATTTGTTTTTTAGTGATGTTCTTCGTTTACAGCAGGTACTTGTCAACCTTGCGGGCAACGCCATTAAATTTACCGAAAGAGGCGAAGTGGCTGTAAAGTGTAAGCTAAAATCAGCTAACAAAGACGAAGCAGTTTTGCTTTTTTCTGTTTCTGACAGCGGCATCGGAATTCCGGCTGATAAGCTTTCAGCTATATTTGGTGAGTTCACACAAGCCGACGGGTCTACGTCACGGCGATATGGTGGCACAGGCTTAGGACTTGCCATATGCAGAAGTCTTGTTCAAATGATGGATGGAACCATCTGGGCTGAAAGCGAAGAAGGCAGAGGAAGTACTTTTTATTTCACTATTTGTATGCAATTGCAGGATAAGAAAAATAAGCCCCGTTTTATTCAAAACGCTTCTTTGGATGGAAAAAAGGTGCTGGTAGTTGAAGATAATAAATCAACGCGTGAGCATACCTTAAGTGTAATAAACCAGTTTAGAATGAGAGGATCAGGCATTTCTACCGGAGAAGGTGCTATAGTGGAATTGAATAGTGCCACACAACAAAAAGATCCGTATTCTTTAGTACTTATTGATATCTCTTTTGCGGGCCAGATGGATGGATTTGATTTGGCAATGGAAATTCAAAAGGACCCTTCGCTGAAAAGCACCCCGATCATCGTGATCACTATGTCGCAAAAAGCGAGCGACCGCGAACGCTTTGGACAACTGGGTATCAGTAATTTTTTCTCAAAGCCCTTCAGTCAGTCAGACCTTCTTGACACTATACAAACCATGCTTTTACCATCTAATCCGGATTTTAAGCAACAGAATAATCTAATAAATGCAATGAAAGTTGCGACCGCAGTTTCTTCAAAATCCTTAAAATTCTTACTTGCAGAAGATAATATAATTAACCAGGAAGTCGCATTTATTATGCTAACCAAACGGGGACATTCAGTTACTATCGCAAATAATGGTCTGGAAGCAGTGGAAGCTGTTCAATCTCAGAGTTTTGATATAGTGCTTATGGACGTTCAAATGCCAAAAATGAATGGTTATGAGGCTACACAAAAAATACGTGAAATAGAAAAAACATTTGGTAGCCACACCCACATTGTTGGTTTAACGGCGAATGCAATGAAAGGAGACAGGGAAATATGTTTAGAAAAAGGCATGGATGATTACCTGACTAAACCGTTACGCTTCGACGATATGAATAAAGTGATGGAGAGGTTTATACAAACAACTAACACAACTATGAAGAATAATGAATTTAAAAAAGATGACGATATTCCTGTTGTTAACTTAAACGCATTTCTTGAAAGGCTGGATGGAGATGAAGAAGTATTTGAACAATTTATGAATGAGATACCTCAACACCTGACTGATTCTTTCGAAAACCTTTTAGAAGCCGTCAATAATAATAGCAGGGAAGATATAGAGCGTATAGCCCATTCGTTAAGAGGGCTATGCCTTAACTTAGAGATGTATAAGATTATTGATATTTCTCTAAAAATTGAGCTACTTGCCAGGGAGAATAAATTAAGTGACATAGCTCCGTTAGTATCAGAGCTTAAAAATGATTTGCAGAAGGCGCTTGAGTATATTCAGGAACATAAGTATAGGGTCTCCGAAGCTGTTTAAATTTTATTTTTTGATACCGGTAAATGTCTTTCTTGGAACCATCGTGGCATCGCACTCTTGTGCTATAGTGACGGTGCGGCGACAGTTCTAATATTGAAACATTTACCGCTATGTCATCCGGCAACTGAAGTTTTAATTTAGAGATGCTTCCGGCGAGGTTTACTCGTAAATCCCTCTGAGTTTTTATAAGAAGCTTTTAAACACGTCCGTAAAAAATATTTTTTGAACGACTTTTTTAATTATAACGTAGTGCAAGGCTTTAGCTTCTAAAAATCTCCAATCAATTGTTTGGATAAAAAAGAAAAAAGACTCGGCGAAGCCTTCATTTGGACTTTCAATCCTGACTCAACCTATGGACTTTCAGTCCATAGTATTTCAGTTCAACTTTTAAAATACATTAAAAGGGTTTTGACAAGTACTATCCAGGCGTCCTGAGTCGTTATATAAGTTATATAATTGTTCCCTATGGAAACGAATGCTTTAAAACCCCTGTCTTATGAAAATTTTGATTGCTGAAGATGACTCTCTTGTTTTAAAAACGATCGAACTATTACTTAAAAAAGAGGGCTATGAAATGATATGCTGTTCAGATGGAATGGATGCAATGGAAAAAATCCAGACACAGCAGCCCGATTTAATAATTGTCGACATTATGTTGCCATATTTCTCCGGCCTTGAAATAGTAGGCAAAGTAAAGCAAAACTTAAATTCAGTTCCAATAATTGTAATCTCGGCAATGGGACAGCAAGGCGTTGTAGACGAAGCTATTAAACTCGGGGCAGATGACTACATTTCAAAACCCTTTAACATCAAGGCCGTCAAGTCTGCGATACAAAGACTTGCTCTTACTGCAGCAACAGCATAAAATTGAAAAAGAGCTCATTTATATTGTTCTTATCAAATAACAAGGTTTTATTAAACACTGGTTTTAATAAAACATTTGCGACCTTCGAAACACCCGATTATTTGTATGCTGCTGCCATACTTTTTTTTATACTAACTGCTCTGGTCGTTATTGCCACCTACTACACCCTTCAGGCCAAAAGTAAAAAGCACAATTTTAAGACAAATATTGGCCAAAGCCTGGAATCGTGGATAACGGAGGTTATCATAAACGATTCATCTGAAGACGTAACTGTTCCTGCTAATTTTCAAAGCATATTTACAAAACCCGAAGCAAGGCAAATGCTGGTAGATGAACTTGTAAGAAATAAAAGCAGTTTTTTGGGAAGCGTTTCTGATAATATCATAAAGTTGTATTGCCAATTAGATTTAAATGTAGACTCTGTGGTCAAACTCAATGACCACCGGCCCCATGTACAATGCCAGGGTATACACGAATTGTGTGTAATGGACCAAAAAGATATGTTACGAAAAGTGTATCGGCATACGAACAGCAAAGACAATGATGTACGGATAGAAGCCCAGACAGCCATCATTCAATGGCATGGCTTTAAAGGTTTACGTTTCCTGGATGTGGTGTCAAATCCCGTTACCGAATTTCAACAATTAAAATTACTTGAACTGCTCAGGCAAATACCGTTTATGGAAATGCCAAAACTTAATACATGGCTTCAGTCAAAAAATGACACTGTAGTAAATTTTGCATTAAAGCTCGCTCAACACTACAAACAGTCGCACGTGCAGAAGGAAGCAGAACAATGCCTTCTGCATAAAAACGATACCATACGGCTGCAGGCTGTAAAAACACTGGCAGTAATCGGAGACTTATCTACAGCAACCCTCCTTACACTTGCTTATCCAAACGAAAAGTTTACCAATCGTCTGAATATCTTAAAAGAACTCCTTACAATAGCAACAGACGAACAAAGAGACTTTCTGGTCATTCAACTGCACGAAGGGCATGAATGCTTAAAGCTGGCATCTGCAAAGGTACTTGCCAAATGCACAACAGAAGGAATGGAAGTTCTGGAAGCCAAAGCTTATGATGAACTCAACCCTTATCAGCACATTTATTTACATGTAAAATCGGAAGCTGCAAGATGAGATGGGATACAATTATATTTGATTTCATCACGTATGCAATCTTTACTTATTCTGCTACACAGTTGCTGTTCTATGTTTTAATTGGATTGTTTTCAATTGGTGCCATCAGGAAATATGCCAACATGAACAGTTTTATTGACTACAAATTATTGGCTGTTTCTCCTTACGCCCCATCCATCAGCATACTTGCACCGGCATACAATGAAGGAGCAAACATTATAGAAAATGTTCGTTCACTATTGTCCATTTATTACAACAACTTAGAGCTTATCATAATCAACGATGGCAGCAAAGACAACAGTCTTCAACAGCTAAT
>JBBPZJ010000255.1:0-8398 GCA_038199395.1 Chitinophagales bacterium | reverse complement strand
CGGCGAAGCAGGTTTACAGTCTTATTAATTTCAATATTCCAATCAAATCCTTCATCGTCGAGAAAAACAAAAGCTGATATGTCTTTAACGTTGTTTAGGTCTACATCTTTTACAGCAATATGTTCCAGACCCGACTGAAGGATGTAATGAGCAGAATTCTCCGTGCCCAGGTAGGCAATTTTGCCTTCGGTGATTTTATGTTGTAAAAAGTGCTTGGCCATCATACCTGAAGTAATTACTTCATAAGTTTCAAATCCATGAAGACCCTGTTTTGCAAAACTTTCAATTTGTTGCTCCTGGCTACGTGAGGCATCATTTGTAAGTATCCGGATGGCAATACCTTTTTCTCTTAATTTGGCAATGGTATCCTGCACGCCATCTATCAGTCCTTTATAGTTTTTCAAAACACCATAAGAATCTAAAAAAATGGCACGAAATTTTTCAGCAAGGGGCAAAAAAGGTTGTATTTGCATGGTTAGTTGGTTAAAGGTTTAAGGCTTTTAAAATAGAGTCTGCATCAAATTCCCTTTCGATAGAAGGCAGGTATATTTCGTAAGCTTCTTTTTGTAGTTTGATTGCAAATAATTCATGGAAAAAGAAACGGCCGTCTTTAATAACATAGTTTAAAATAAAAAAACGATAAGCTTCTTTTAAAAACCTTATTTCTGCTTCTTGTAATGGATATACTTCATGATAAGCTTTTAAGAAAAATAAAAAACGTTCTTCCATTAAAGGACCGATATAATAGCTAAATGCAGTTCGATCGCCGACGTCAGAAACAACGCGGCTTAAAAAATAAAAGTCCAGCATTCTTGAACCCATCCTGAACCAGTCATAATCCCACCTCGAATATAACCGCATAGAAGATGTGACAGAAAAGTTGCCGATATTCCAATCAACGAATACGGGAATTTTATCAAAGTCAGGAGACTTAAGTATTTCCGAATTTTCCAAAAAAATTTCTGACTGCTCTTTTATTTCATCCAAATGCAGCCGGTGTTCGAAGCGGCCTTCATCCGTATCAATAACGTGTAGTAAATGATCAATATCAGTTTTAAGGGTTTTAGAAGAGGGTGGAAGCGTGTTGCGGGTGTTATGACAGGCTTTATGGAAAAGTGCTAACTGTTCCGCAAGCTTTACAATCTGTGTTTCATCCAATCGCTTCGGCAATTTTTTTTTGATTCGAATAGGCCGGTAAAAAACTACCCATGCATCCAGAATTTGATCTTTGTATCTATATACAAAAAGATTTTTTCCTTTGGCCAGTGCCCTCGCCAAAAAATTTTCGAACGGAGCAGGCAGGTTATTAGATAGGGTATCTATAATACTATGGTCTTCAACAAAATGCTCAAACATGCCGAAGTAAGATAATTTAGCAATAATGAAATTGCCATCGGTAAAAGTAACCCTGTAAACATGGTTGGTAGAGACCTTCGCGCTTATGTCAACTATCCGAACAATTTCTCTCGTATCGTCATAAGCGCTCCATGCTTCTTCAACTATCGTTGTAAAATCTATAAAAGACATATCATTAAAAACGACTAATTAGTATAATAATAGAGACGTGGGCTAAATTATTTCAAAATAACGCCTCAATTCCCAATCGGTTACTTTTTGAGAAAATTGTTTCCATTCCCATTCCCTTGTTTTAATAAAATGATCAACAAAGGCTTCTCCGAATAATTTTTTTGGTATATCAGAAGCCTTCATTGCATCAGTAGCTTCTTTCAATGTTTTAGGAAATTTTTGATTTAGTTCATTTTCATATTCATTTCCCTTTGTCGCGGCAATATTTAGTGATAGTTTGTTTTCAATACCAAACAAACCTGAAGCGAGACTTGCGGCAAGAGACAGATATGGATTTGCATCAGCGCCTGGCACTCTTGTCTCAAGTCTCATACCGTTATGATTGTGGTTGATGACGCGCAGAGCAGAAGTTCTGTTTTCAATTCCCCAGCTTACTGAAGTTGAAGCCCATGCACCTTCAACATATCTTTTATAACTATTTACAACAGGCGCATACAACGGCAAAATATAAGGCAAACAATATAGCTGACCGGCGATATACTGCCTTAACAAATCGCTCATCTTGTTCTCGTCGTTGTCTTTATAAAACAAGTTTGTATTCTGTTCACGGTTCCACAAGCTTTGGTGAATATGACCACTGCACCCTGCAAACTCACTACTCCACTTAGCCATGAAAGAAGCCATTAAACCATGCATAGAAGCAATCTCTTTTACGGAAGATTTAAACAAAACAGCCCTGTCTGCTGCTTCAAGAATATCTGTATAATCAATTGCTGCTTCGCACACACCGTTTCCTGTCTCAGTATGCAAGCCTTCCAAAGGAATATTAAACTGCAGAAGTAAGTTGAACAGGTCATTATAGTAATCTTTGTTTTGGGATAAACGCAGAATAGAATAACCAAACATGCCCGACGTGAATGGTTCCGGATTAATAAAGTTTTTCTGATTAAGAGATTGAGATGTTTCGTTAAAATTGAACCATTCAAATTCTTTAGCAAATTGAGGATTGAAACCTTTGTCTATACATTGTTGCCTTATTTGTTTTAATAGTGTTCGTGGACATGCCGGCCCAACATCTTTAGCGTTACTGAAATCGGCAAGAAAAAAAGGAATATTATCATTCCAGGGAATATTGCGATGAGTTGAAAAATCAATGGTGGCAATTGAATCCGGGTAACCGGTATGCCAGCCACTTACAGATGTGTTGTCGTAGACAGCGTCATTTATATCCCACCCAAAAATTACATTACAAAATCCCAATCCTTCCTCAAGGCCTTTTAACAACTTTGCTTTACTTATTAATTTGCCTCTTAATACACCGTCGATATCTGTAACAGCGAATTTTATTTTATCAGAGTCTAAATTTTCAATTATTTGTTTCAAACCTGTTTCATCAAACATGGTGCTTCTGGTCTTGGTTATTAGGATTTTTTTAAAAGCAAGGTAAAGGTCTAGGTAATTTTTGAAAGTAAGAATGGTGAATTTAAAAGAGCCATCAGCAGTGAATGAGGAGAAATCAGCCTAAAAGTGCTAAAAGGTTCTTTTCCGGAGCTGCACTTTTTCTTGCGCCGTATTGTAATTCAGCAACCGTTATTATTGATAAAGCTACCTCGCCTGGCCGAAGAGAATTAAATTTGTCTAAAACGGATCGAGGTTTCTCCTTAATAATGTAAATACAAATATTAGTATCAAGGAGGTAAGCCATCAGTCAAATGATTCTCTGTTTTGTTCTTGTGGTTGATTCCGTTCCATAAAGTCAGGAGTAAAGTCGGCGAGGCTTTCGAAGAAATTTTCCCATGGATTGTGAAATGGGATCACTTGAATAGTGTTACCGGTTTTTTTCAAATAAACTTTATTATCATCTATCCTAAATTCTTCAGGCAGACGTATTACTTGATCGTTTGAATTTTGTTGTATTTCAATTGTTTCGATTCTCACTAATCAATTTTTTAATATTATAAAGTTACACTATTCTATTTTTCATCAACCTTTTTCAATCTCAAATTGATTTGATCCCATGAAGGCCCTCAGTTATGATATAACTGCTTTAAAAAAAAAGTACTCATCTTATAAATCAAGTAGGATGGACAACAAGATTCAATAATAATAATAATATCAGCGGGCCATAAAAAAATCCGTTTTAAAAATTCACATTTTACTATCTTACGCGCTGAAATAGATTTTTTTGACACTTGTAGAAGTACATATTATTTCTCGCAAATCACCAGGTATTTCACTATGTCATATACCTGTTACAACTATCATTACCACTACAACAACCCTTTAAGGGTTGTACAATATCATATTACCACAGGGCGTTTAGCTGCAAATAAGATCTTCGGGTTTTCTTCACTAACCATTCAATTATCTCAAAAACAAGGTTCATGCAAGTATTAAAATTTGGCGGCAGTTCCGTTGCCAATGCGGAAAACATCGAAAAAGTTGTTGGCATTATACAGCAAAAATCATCAGAAGAAAAAACAATTGTTGTTGTGTCGGCACTTGGGGGAATGACTGATATATTATTAGAATGCGGCACGCTTGCATCATTAGGCGATGAAACTTTTAAAGAAAAGCTGCAGATCGCAGAAGCAAGACATATGGAAACCGTTAAAGCTCTCGTGCCTGTTACACAGCAAAGTCGAATTCTTAGCTATGTAAAAACGCAATGCAATGAACTCGAGGATATATGCAATGGAATCTTTTTATTAAGAGAATTATCAGCCGCGACCAAAGACCGCATAGTAAGTTATGGTGAATTAATGTCGTCTCATATTATAGTTGCAAAACTTGTATCGTTAGGTATAGATGCCGTGTGGAAAGACGCTCGTGAACTAATATGCACTGATAACAATCATACAAATGCTGCCGTTGACTTTGCCTTGTCTAACGTAAAGATTACTACTTTTTTCAGAGAAAGCAATTATGCTGTTACCGTGCTTCCTGGTTTTATCGCTTACGATACAAATCATAAGACTACTACATTAGGCAGAGGAGGATCTGATTACACTGCAGCAATCGTTGCAGCCGCAGTAGATGCTGCTACACTTGAAATATGGACCGACGTATCGGGAATGATGACGGCGGATCCGCGGCTCGTATCAACAGCTAAGGCTATTGCACATATTTCTTACCAGGAAGCTATGGAGCTTTCTCACTTCGGTGCTAAAGTCATTTATCCACCTACTATTCAGCCGGTAATGAAAAAGGAGATACCAGTTTGGATAAAAAATACATTTGCTCCTGCAGATGAAGGAACGTTAATAGAAAGTACTCGTACTGGTAATGGCAAAAACATAAGGGGAATTTCGAGTGTAAATGAAATTGTTTTGCTTAGTCTTGAAGGAAGCGGTATGGTGGGTATTCCTGGTTTCTCTAAAAGATTATTTGAAGCACTTGCAAATGAAAAGATCAACGTCATTCTTATTACGCAAGGTTCGTCTGAACACTCTATTTGTGTAGGTATAGATGAGAAAAATGCAAGGTTGGCAAAACGTGTGATTGATGCTAGTTTCTCGCATGAAATTGAAACCGGAAAAGTAGAGCCATTGGCAGTAGAAACAGGGTTGTCAATTATTGCATTAGTCGGCGACAATATGAAAAACCACCCGGGCATTAGTGGAAAAATGTTTGGAGCGTTAGGTCGTAATGGCGTGAATGTAAGGGCCATTGCCCAGGGATCTTCAGAAAGAAACATTTCAGCAGTAATATCAAGAAATGATGTAAAAAAAGCAATCAACGTTTTACACGAAGAATTTTTTGAAACGACTTATAAGCAGCTACACTTGTTTGTAACAGGTGTTGGTAATGTGGGAAGTAAATTGTTGGCACAGATAAAACAACAAAGCGGCTATTTGCAGGAGCATTTGCGTTTACAGATAAAAGTAGCGGGAATTGCCAATAGTAAAAATATGTTATTTAATGATGACGGCATTAACTTGTCTGACTGGAAAGATCAGTTGCAGCAAAGCAGCCAAATGAACATTGAAGAATTTATTGCTACTATTCAATCTAAAAATCTACGCAATGCAGTTTTTGCCGATGTTACTGCAAATGATGGAATAGCTCATTCTTATGATGCACTGTTGCAGCGTAGCATTTCAATTGTTGCCTGTAATAAAATTGCGTGTTCTTCACCTTACCAATGTTATAGAAAGCTGAAAGACCTCGCCAAGGAATATAACGCACAATTCTTTTTTGAAACAAATGTTGGCGCAGGTTTGCCGGTGATAGGTACGTTAAATGATCTTTTAAGAAGTGGCGACCAGGTAAACCGTATTGAAGCAGTTTTAAGTGGTACGCTTAATTATGTTTTCAATAATTATGACGGCTCAAGAACATTTGCCGAAGTAGTGCAGGATGCACAAAATGAAGGTTATACAGAACCTGATCCACGTCTTGATTTGAGTGGTACAGACGTAATGCGAAAGATTATGATATTGGCAAGGGAGGCCGGCGAAAAACTGGAGATGGAAGATATCACCAACAACTCTTTCATGCCGTCTTCCTGTATGCAGGGAAGCGTAGCAGACTTTTACAATGAAATGGGAAAGCATGAAGAACATTTCAAATCATTGTACAATGAAGCAAAAAACGCTGGTAATAAGCTGAAGTTTGTGGCAACTTACGACAATGGTAAGGCGTCGGTTGGTTTGCAGCAAATACCACCGCAGCACGATTTGTATCATTTGTATGGTAAAGACAATGTGGTCTTGTTTTATACTAATCGTTATGTAGAGCAACCATTGGTGGTTAAAGGTGCGGGTGCTGGTGCTGAGGTTACTGCTTCCGGTGTTTTTGCTGATATTATTCGTGCGGCAAGGTAGGCCCCGGCCGGCCCCGGCCCTAAAGGGAGGAGAGAGCCAGGAGCGGATGTTTTTTTGTAACAGTAAAGAATTGGGTTAGTTAATTATTGTTGTTTTCTTTGCTGGACACATAAATTCAGCAATTCTAACTTTTATCGTAAAGCCCCTTCATGGGTTTGGGGTTTCTTTATATTTGAATTATGGAATTAGAAATGAAGCATGTTGACC
This sequence comes from Chitinophagales bacterium, assembly GCA_038199395.1. GTDB lineage: Bacteria > Bacteroidota > Bacteroidia > Chitinophagales > Chitinophagaceae > Segetibacter. The sequence continues at coordinate 1,838 of JBBPZJ010000255.1, read as the reverse complement.
ACACCACTTTGCAAAAGCACGTTACTGTACATGCACCAGGCACGGTAGCTAATATGGTTTGTGGATTTGATGTATTAGGCATGTGCTTACATGCTCCCTACGATATAATGGAGGTAAAGCTGCTGGATGAAAAGAAGATAACTATTATAAGTAAAGACGGCTACCAGCTTCCTACCGATCCTGCACAGAATACTGCAGGGGCACCACTGATAGAAATGTTGAATGAATTGGATGCGGACATAGGTTTTGAAGTAACCATTGAAAAATTGATAAAACCAGGTAGCGGAATAGGCTCCAGTGCAGCAAGCGCAGCGGGTGCGGTAGTGGCAGCAAATCATTTGCTGGGCAATATTTTTTCAAACGAGGATTTGGTACGCTTTGCCATGTTTGGCGAGAAAGTCGCAAGCGGAGTAAAACATGCTGATAACATTGCTCCCTGTATTTATGGCGGTGTTACATTAATCAGGTCCATATTTCCTTTAGACGTTATTGCTATACCTGCACCCGATTTTTTCGTTACAGTCGTGCATCCTCAAATTGAAGTAAGAACCTCTGATGCAAGACAGATTCTAAGAAAAGGAGTCTTACTGAAAGACGCTATAAAGCAATGGGGAAATATTGCAGGATTAGTAGCAGGTCTGTTAAAAAAAGACGCAGCCCTGGTAGGCCGTTCACTTGAAGATGTAATTATAGAACCAGTAAGAAGCATTCTTATCCCCGGTTTTGATGAAGTGAAAAAAGGCTGTAAAGAAGCAGGCGCTTTAGGTGGAGGAATATCTGGCTCAGGACCTTCTATTTTTATGCTAAGCACAAGCGAAGCAACAGCAAAAGAAGTAGAAACTGTGATGAAAGGGGTTTATGAAAAAATAGGAATAAGTTATCACACTTATGTTACAACTATTAATGCAAACGGAGTGGAGGTGGTTTAGCAGCCAGTTGATAGCTACTAGCCATTAGCCACTAGCTACTAGCTTTTAGGTAGGATGAAAGCCTTGAAACATAACACAGAAGCTAACAGCTAACAGCTAATAGCTAGCAGCTTTCTTTTTACTAGCTTTCTTTTAAAAAATTATATGCTTTACTACAGTACCAATAAAAAATCTCCTCACGTTACTTTTAAAGAGGCAACGATAAAAGGGCAGGCACCTGATAAAGGATTGTATTTTCCTGAAAGAATTCCTGAGTTACCTAAATATCTGATTGAGAATATTACATCTTATTCTAAAGAGGAAATTGCACTTGCAGCAATTCAATCCTTTGTTGGAAACACTATTCCTTTTGATGTTTTAGAGCGGATTGTTACTGAAACGATCAATTTTGATTTTCCCCTTATCCAGATCAAAGAAGACATTTTTTCGCTTGAACTGTTTCATGGTCCTACGCTTGCTTTTAAAGATGTCGGCGCAAGGTTTATGAGCCGGTGTCTCGGCTATTTTGTGCAGGATATTAAAAAACCTGTAACTGTATTAGTAGCCACTTCGGGTGACACCGGTGGGGCAGTGGCCAGCGGCTTTTATGAAGTAGAAAGTGTTAATGTGGTAATTCTTTATCCTTCGGGAAAAGTAAGTAGCGTACAGGAATTGCAATTAACAACCTTGGGCAAAAATATTACAGCGATTGAGATTGATGGAAATTTCGATGATTGTCAACTACTGGTGAAACGGGCATTTGCAGATGGGCAATTAAATGAGGAAATGTTTCTTACTTCAGCGAACTCTATAAATGTTGCCAGATGGCTACCTCAGCAGTTCTATTATTTCTACGCTTACCAGCAGTGGGCTTATAAAGACAACCCTCCTGTCGTTTGTGTTCCCAGTGGCAATTTTGGAAACATTTGT
>JBBPZJ010000254.1:0-3186 GCA_038199395.1 Chitinophagales bacterium | reverse complement strand
GGAGTAAATTCTCCGGTTCGGGCATTTAAAAGTGTTGGAGGAACACCGATATTTATCGAGAAAGCAAAAGGCCCTTATTTATACGATGCGGACGGAAATAGGTACATTGATTATATAGCATCGTGGGGACCGATGATTTTAGGGCATGCCTTTGAACCGGTCGTAAAAGCGATACAGGAATATGCTGTTTACTCAACATCGTATGGTGCTCCGACAGAGCTGGAAATTGAAATGGCGGAGCTTATTAAAAGCATGGTTCCAAATGTGGACTTAATTAGAATGGTGAGCAGCGGCACCGAGGCTTGTATGAGCGCTTTACGTTTAGCCCGCGGATATACCGGAAGAAATAAGGTGATAAAATTTGAGGGCCATTACCATGGACATGCAGACAGTTTTCTGGTGAAAGCAGGCAGTGGTTTGGCCACTTTCAATATTCAACAGGTTCCTGGTATTACTGCAGGCGTCGCCAACGATACACTTATTGCTTCTTATAATAATTTGGGAGAGGTGAAGCAGCTTGTCGCTGATCATAGGGGTGCAGTAGCTTGTATAATTATTGAACCTGTTGCCGGTAATATGGGATGCATTTTGCCGAAACCTGGCTTTCTTGAGGGTATTCGACAGCTTTGCGATGAAGAAGGGATCGTTTTTATCCTGGATGAAGTTATGACCGGTTTTAGGCTAGCACCGGGTGGTGCACAGGAGAAATTACGTATCAAAGCAGATCTGGTAACTTATGGCAAGGTGATCGGAGGTGGAATGCCGGTCGGGGCTTTTGGTGGAAAGAAGGAAATTATGCAACATATTGCTCCTCTTGGCAACGTGTACCAGGCCGGCACCCTAAGCGGTAACCCCATTGCTATGATTGCGGGTTATACAACTTTAAAAACCTTACAAGAAAATCCTGCTATTTATCAGGAACTGGAAGACAAAACAATCTATTTGAAAAATGGGTTACAGCAAGTTCTGCAAAAATGGGGGCAGCCTTTTGTTATCAATCAGTTTGGATCAATGATCAGTATTCACTTCAGTGAGAGTCCCGTTATTGATTTTGCTACTGCCGCTTCAGCTAATAATGCAAGGTTCAATAAGTTTTTTCACTGTATGCTTGACAGAGGTATTTATTTGCCTCCTTCTGCATTTGAAAGCTGGTTCTTAAATAATGCATTATCTTATCAGGATTTAGACGATACGATTACAGCCGCAGAAGAAGGTCTGAAAGAAGTCGTTTCAACTTAATACGTAACTCAGTTTTGTCAAAACATCTTATTTATTCTAAATTGCATTTGTGAATATTACTACAACAGATATACAACTGTTTCAAATACTAAAACAAAAAATAGGCGAAAAAGAAGCTGAAGCTCTAGTCGGATTTGTCGATTCTAAGCTGAGAGAAAGTAACGAAGGCAATTTAAAGATGCTTGCAACAAAAGAAGATATTGCCAAACTGAAAGGTGAATTGGAAACAAAGATCGCTGAGGCTAAAGCGGATACGATTAAATGGATGTTTATTTCTTGGACAGGATCTATTCTTACAACTTTGGGCGGAATGTTTGCTTTTCTAAAAGTATTTCTTGATAAATAACGTGTAACATAGAAGACTAAATAAAGAAAACAAAAAATTGTCTCTCTTCCCTTTATTATCGGGGGTTATCTTAATAGCAATTCGCAAGGTTTTAAGCCAGTATGCTTTTTAAAAGCAGTAGAAAAATGTGAGATGGAAGAGTAACCCAAAAGAGCAGAAACGTCTGTTACACTTAAGCCTTTTTCGTACAACAGGTACTTGGCATGCTCCATGCGTTGCTGCTGATAGAAGTCAAAAATGGTAGTTCCGAAAATTTCCTTGAAACCTTTTTTAAGATAACATTCGTTTATTGCGACCTTACGGCTTAATTCCTTAATAGTAATAGGATCTCCAATGTGTTGCAGTAACACTTCCCGTGCGTTTAGAATTTTTTCCCGGTCCAGTTCATTAGCTAAAAACTTACACGAAAAGCCCTCTTCTTTCTCATCTACCAGGCATTCAAGACTATATAATAAAAGTTCGTGAATTTTTGCATTTACAAAAATATTTTCAAGGCTGCCAATGTAGCTATGGTTTAGCAATGAATCTAAAACCGTTCTTTTTCGACTGCAAACAGGAAATATCTTAGTAAACGAAGATGGATGTTTGAAGGCTAAAACCTCATCTTTTCGGTTACTTAATTTGACATTATGGGTAAACTGACTTAAAAAAGTATGAGTAAAATGAAAGGTGAAAACATCAACAGTCTGCTGGTTCCCGCTGCAATTATTTGTAGGTAACTCGGTACATTTTGAACAACTTTTCTCTTCACAGTACCTATTGCCAACACTGCAATATCTGAGTTCCAGGTAATTTTTTTGAGGCTGGCCTGCGTGAAAGTGATAAACCATCATGCCGGTATCCTCAGACCCCTCAGGAAACTGATTGTAATACCGTTTGATTGTATATTGAATAGAGCCGGGGATATTTTGCTCTTTCTCAAAAAGAAGATCGAGAGATAAATCAATGGTAGATTGACTGGTAACTTTTAGTATGTCTAACGGCTTTAACATCGCCCCAAAATTAATGTAGAAACATGTAATTGCAACTTCGTTATGTCTTTTGCCTGTCATTTCTTCATTTTCCTCTGATTTATTTAACTAAGGTCAGTCGAATAGTAATATTGAAAAATGGGTTAAATTGCACCAGTGAGATTAGCGATTATTGTTTTTTAGAGCAGTTAATGATGAAGCTGGATTGTAAGGGGAGAAGTGTTGGGCATCGTAGAAAAAATTACTTGAAAGTCAATACCAGCAAGACTCTTGCAATATTATTCTAACACTCACTATTGTAAAAGAAGACGAACATTATTGTATTTTGCCTGGTTAGGAAAATTAAATTTGATAGAAGACAAAGTTCGGTATTTTTGAAAAGGCTGATGAAAGGATTCAATTAAGATTATGGTCGCTCAAAGTTACCTTGAAGTTGTCTTCATCTTACGATTAGCCTTGGCGATAAAATATAAGCCTTTTTATTATCCTGTTTTCGCCTTTTAACGATTGCATGCCAGTACGAAAGTCATATACTTATTATAAGTATTATTCCATATTTTAAACATCATCGACTTATGACAGGTACTGGATTATACTCCCCGGAATTTGAACATGACGCCTGCGGTATTG
>JBBPZJ010000253.1:0-2884 GCA_038199395.1 Chitinophagales bacterium | reverse complement strand
CCTAATGCCTTATTCCCTAATGCCTCATTGCCTTAATTCCCCAATGACTTATAACTTATAACTTACAACTTAAGACTCATTGCCTTCCTAAACCCTAATATAAATCCTCCGCCTGTTTAACCACCACCCTACGCTCCAGCAAAGAAGCATGTAGATAATAGCGAATAAAAACGAACCGAGGGCACCGGGAGCAACAGCCTGGAAAACAGTAGTATTAATCCACCCGACAACGTTTTGCCCTGGAGTAACTCTTATCATAAATAAAATAGTAATCAGTACCTCTGATAAGATATAAATGAACAAAGGATTTTTACCAAAAACAAGAAAAAAGTTAGTCCATTTTTGGTTGTTCTGATTTTTAATTTCGAGGATATAAACCAAAGCCGAAATTAGCAGAAGATCGATGCCGGTAGTAAGCAATACAAAAGGGCTGCTCCATAATTTTTTATTGATAGGGAAAATCATATTCCACCAGAGCGCAATAAAAATAAGCAGTGCACCGGTAAGCATCAGTTTCGAAATTGTTTCATACCCCTTGCCTTTCTCCTGTATAAACTTACCTGCAAAATACCCTATTACAACGTTTACGATGGATGTCATCGTACTCAGCCATCCTTCAGGGTCAAATGCAACGCCTTCGCCGTGGTACATGTGATTAGGCCCCATCAAAGACTTATCAAGATAAATACCTGCATTACCCAACATACTGTAAGGCTGATTTTGATCGCCAAAAATCAATAAAATAACCCAATAACTAACAAGGAGAAGAATACTGGTAATGATAACTTTTTTGGGAGTTAAGTAATGAATTAGTAAAGAAGCAAAAAAGTAGGATAAAGCAATTCGTTGCAAAACGCCCATTATACGGGTATCGCCAATAGGTGCGCCAATAATATGGCCGCCCTCATTTAACCTGAAAAAAGGAAACCAGTACATTAAGTACCCTATCACGAATATCAGCAGTGTTCGCTTAATTACCTTTCCCAAAAAAGCAGCGTCGCTTACTTGCCTGTACTTTGAAAGAGAGAAGCTCATCGCATTTCCGACAGCAAATAAAAATGAAGGAAAAACCAAATCGGTAGGCGTAAAGCCGTGCCATCCGGCATGTTCTAACGGCGAAAAAGGTGATGCTCCGCTTCCCGGCGTGTTCACGATAATCATGAAGCAAATGGTCATTCCCCTGAAGACATCAAGAGAAAGAAACCGCTGGATTTTTTCATTCATATATTATAATTAAAACGAGTGATTATTCCTGCTCGATGTGGGAGTTAAGAACCGACTTGCCGTCTGGTGTAAATATTACAGTTCCCTTTTTTCTTTGCTTCTGGCCTAAAGAGTCGGTGTAACTAAAATCGAGGGTATACCTTAAAGGATGTTTAATTGTTGTATCAGGATATATGTCAATAACATCTTCTTTAAAAGCTGTAACGTCAAAAGAACGTGCTTTTCGTAATTGACTTCTTATCTCATTCTTCGCAACTATTTGCCTTTTATCACTTTCAAACGATTGGTTTTCGCAACCTGTGAATATTACAAGCAAAAGCAGTAGCAGATACCGCATAATAAATTTATCTGTTTTAATTGAAAAAACTAATATACTGATTAGATGCAACTAAAGACAAAAATTATTACTGCAATCGGTTGAAGTTGATGTAATAGCCTGGGTTGATATGTCGAGTTAAGCCATTTGGCGTTTGCATGGCACATTATAGACAGTTCAATTATTCTTTCTTTTTGCGATTTATAACAAAAAACCTACCTTTTGTAACTTATGCTTTTTCCTCATCGTTTAACTTTAAATACTTAAAAAAACTCAAAGCTCTCATCATGAAAAAATTACTTCTTGCATTATTTGTATTGGCCTCTTCTTGCTGTTTTGCGCAACAGGAAAAAATTACCGGAGACGGAAATTTAAAAAAAGAGACTCGTGAAATAAGCAATTTCACAGGGCTAATGGTATCGGGGAATGTAAACGTAGACCTGAGCTATGGCGACTCAAAAAGCATAATTGTAGAGGGAGATGAAAATATACTTCCATACATTGAAACGACTGTAGAAAATGGAAACCTGATTATAAAAACGAAAGATAAAGTAAGCGTAAGAACTAAGAATAAATTACTGGTTCATGTGTCTATGAAGAAAGTTGCGAGGTTAAGGGTAGCGGGTAGCGGCAACATTACAGGAAGCGGAGACTTTAGTAATGATAGCAAAACAGAAATTGGCGTATCAGGTTCGGGCAGCATTAATATTGCCATGAATTCATTTAGTGAAACCAAAATCAATATCTCTGGCAGCGGCAATGTAACACTAAAGGGTAAAAGCACCAATAATATAGATGCTACTATAAGTGGAAGCGGCAATATTGATTGTGCAGAAGTGATCTGCGACGATGTAAACGCCCGCGTAAGCGGAAGCGGTAACATAAAGGTGTTTGCTAATAAAAGTATTGAGGCCAGAGTAAGCGGGAGCGGCAATATCTACTACAAAGGTTCAGCGACCAATATCAATTTAAAGTCATCCGGCAGTGGAAAGATTATAAAGGCTTAGAAGTTTCAGATACAACTGATAAAAAAGTCCCTTGCAAATAGTTGCAGGGGATTTTTTATTACCCCCGTCTTTTTCAAACAAATCTGCTAAAACAAACTTTTTTTAAAAATAACTATAAAAATAGTTGTTAAACTAAAAAATTAGTTACACCTTTGTTTCAACTAATTTTTTAGTTGAAATGAAAAAGACACTTACCAAGGCTGAAGAACACATAATGCAGGTTTTGTGGAAAATTGAAAAGGGTTTTCTCAAAGACATTATCGATTCCATCCCTGAACCCAAGCCACACTCCAACACTATAGCTACGATTTTAAAAATACTGATAGATAAAAAATTT
>JBBPZJ010000252.1:0-5773 GCA_038199395.1 Chitinophagales bacterium | reverse complement strand
GAACAATCAACACTGTAAATATGTGCCGGAATTTTATGATAATCCCGAAAACCAAATTTGCCCAACCTGTTATATGAGTTTTTTGTAGTTTCCGAAATAAACAGGGCCAGGTCTTTTGTATGGTAATAAACTGTTACCCTTTGACATATTTCGGTTAATTTGTTAAAAGAACGAGGTTCTTCAAAAATCTGCCAATCAACATCTGATGCTGCTAATATTACTTCCTTAAATATTACGGTAATGTTCCCATCTCTTTGGCTTAGTAATTCTGTCATCATACTTTCAAGTACTCTATTTCCCATGCTATGCGCCAATAAATGAATGTGGTTTTTACAAGGTCGGTTTGCTGGATTTGGAGTATCCGGACCAAATATAGCGCGGAAGAAATCTATTAACATAAGGTAACATCTCGCAAATGTAAAACCCGATAATTCTGCATCTTTAGCATCGTCACGATAACGCAGAAGTTTATTCATTGCAGGCCAGGTGAAAGTAACGATATGCTTAACGGGACTGTTTGCAGTTATATATTTTTTTTCAAGCTCACAAATACTATCTAATGCTCCATTTAAATCAGTGTGAAAGCCATGAATGAAAACAAGTAAGTCTCCATCTACGGCAGCCATATTTTGGTACAATTCAGCAAAGAATCTTTTTGAACCTATTAAATGTTCCGTATCTGCTGACGCAAGACCTGCAAAATAGGGCTGTGTTTCTGCATCAGTAATAACAGTCTTTATATCAGGAGCCGGTGAATCGGGAAAAAGTGTAACCGCTTTACGACTATCGCTTGTACTTAAATAAACATCAGAATCAAAAGTCCCAAAGCGTAAATTTTCTGAGGGAGTCTCACCGCCATCCGGCTTGATGAACTCACCACTACCATCTTGAAATATTTGCCTGTTAGTAACAATATAGTGTATCATATTTGAACCAGTTTTATTTAAATTTTCTAACAATTAACCTCCTGCAGAAACTACTTCACTGCTATGGCTTCGTCCGACACTTCCTGATGTTTCTTACATCGAAAATGTACTTGATTTGCAGTACGGCTGTAGGTCTTTCGACGAACAGTCCTCCGACAGTTATCAATGCTCCCGCAAAGCATGTTAGCACATCCACAGGCAAGCCTGTCACCACGTTTTGTATATAAGCCTGTGTAAAGCTCGTGCCGCCTTAATGACGGTTGTTCTGCAGCCGGTAAACAGATAACTGCTGCAGTCTTCGTATTAATCTGAGGCTATCAATACTTTTAACAACGAGTAGTCCTTTCGACATGTCTTCGGTCGGTTCATTTTCGTTCAGCTTCCTTACACGTACCTGATGCCTTTACAGACACCTTTTGCCTGAACGTTCAGCACCATGCCTTTTGAACACAGCACCTTCAGGTGGTTTGCATACTTCGTCTGTACAACCTATGCGGTAGACCTTCTACCATCTTTTATACAACATTGAAAAGAATTGTCCATTCTCTTCATTCGTGACACACCCCCGGCAGGACGAAAAGATAGCAGGACTGTGTCCGGCAATAGAATTACCGGAGTTCCGAATCCATCAAACACCTTATGTTTTATGGCCATTCAAGCACGTAATTGTAAACCTTTCTCCTTCTGACAATAACGAAGGCTTTCAACAAAGGGTTCTTATATAATGGAGGGCTTAAGGCATCAATCCAATTAGTGACAGCAAACGTTATAAAATGTGGAAATTCGGTATCTCTAAAACGGTATCGGGTAGCCATCTTTTTGCGATCTCTTTTTGATATACATACATCTGCAACTATAACATTGTTGCGGGACACAGTCCTCATATTATTTTATATTTAAGTGATCCTAAAGGAACACTTAAACCAACAGAGGGGAAGATTACAATGAGTTGGGGAACAATCACTAGGATTTATACACATCTTTTCTATGACGAATGCGCTGTACTTCCACAACCTTAATAACATCTTCGATCGTATAAATGATTCTATAATCGGATACTCTTATTCTATAGGCTTCGTCGCCTTTCAGTTTTTTTACCCCATCCGGTCTGGGGTTAATTGCAAGACTGTCTATTGCTTCAGCAATCCTTTTATTAAAAGGCGGTGTGATTTGAGCTAATTCTTTAATTGCAGATTTTTTAATTACAATAACGTACATACTTAAAGCTTGCCTTCGTTATGTAGTTGTTGTTTTACCTGCTCCCAAGGTACTGATTCTTCGTTCTTGCGAAGTTCCACCGCGATGATATCATATACATCTTCTAACTGTTCTTCATCCCTGGCAAGTAGATCAAGGTCAATCTGCATAAGTCGGTGGTTGTTCGCCTCATTCTTTAAAATAGTTATTGCATCCATAAATTCGTTTTATCAAATGTAACAATTAAACCAACTATGCAAACATGATTTGGGTGTACCCCCCGTTTGGTTTAAGTGTTCAAACGGATCACTTAAATCAGTATTGATAGCAGGACTGTGTCCGGGAATAGAATTACAAAAGCTGCAAATCCAAACAAGCCCTTTCTACCGGTGCAATAGTCGGTTGCGCTGCTGTATTTGTAATGCGAAGTTTCATTTCGATAGCTATCGGAACTAAGCCGGTATAACAGCTTTTATTGCAGCATGTCATTACCGTATATCTCGAAGGGATAATTATCGTGGTGTCACCATTTAGTAATAATTGCAATACAAATCGTAATTTTAGCAAAATCATTTAATAATGAATTGGAGAGAATACATATCATCAGACCCTGCAATCATGTTTGGTAAAATGGTAATTAAAGGCACAAGAATTCCTGTAGAATTAATACTTGAAAAGCTTGCTGCCGGCAATTCTTTTGAAGAATTAAAGCTAGCTTATCCCCGTATTTTAACTAGCGATATTCAAGCATGCTTATATTTTGCAGCCGATAATACAAAGCATGAAAAAACGATGGCTATAGCATAATGAATTACGAGATTGTTGCAGATGAAAGCGTTGATTTTAGAATTGTTACCGCACTTAGAGCTGCCGGGTTAATTGTTTATTCAGTTGCTGAAGAACTTCCATCTATCACTGATATATCAGTTTTGTCTATTGCTGTCGAAAAGCAGGCATTGCTCATAACAGAAGATAAAGACTTCGGGGAATTGGTTTTTCGACTAAAGTTGCCGCATACGGGCATATTGCTTATAAGGATTGAAGAAGCAAACCATAAACGATCTTCAGTGATAGCAGGTATAAAAGAACATTACAAAGATATGATCAACAAATTTTCGGTGATTAATGACAATAAGCTCCGAATTAAAGAGTAGCAGGAGAAGGAGTTCGCCTCCCTGAATATTTGCTTCATTGTATCTATGGGATAATTCAACCTTCCGTACCAGCCTGGCTTATCCGGATATCGTATGTTTTAATTTTACCCACCTTTCTTGTTACAATTTATGGCCAGTCCCTTGCGGTCACTACTGGATAGCGGCATTTTCGTCGGCATATCGCCGGATGGAACGGATAATCCTTTTGTTGAAATCATGCTGGTCACCAGCACGCATACCAATCCAAAAGAAAACCTGACCCCGAGCAGGCCGTGATTGCCTATACCAAAACCAATGCGTTTGCGGAATTTAAAGACAAAGAAAAAGGTACCCTCACCAAAGGCATGCTGGCAGATTTGGCCGTTTTATCGCAGGATATATTTACCATCCCTAAACTTTGCGGGTTTAACTAAAAAAGCAGTGTAGATTCTGTTGCGTTGATGCTAAAAGATCCAAAGTCCAGCGAATGGATTCATGGTTTATTGTTACTTCTGTCTTTCTTGATACAAGTATGCGTACATCAATGGATAGCCTTGCATCAAACAATCCTGTTGAATTACAAATAAAGTGGGTCATGGCATTGTGGTAAACAAAAAAGCTCTTGAAGCATCTGGTTATCGCGACAATGATAAAGACCCTATTGGTGGATGGTTTGTAAGAAACAGTGCGAATAAAATTTCTGCTTTACAACAAAATGCACAGACTCCGGTTTTGATTGCATTGAATGAATCAGACATACAAAGTGTTATAAATGGTTTACAATCTTATGTACAGGAACAATTACGAGCAGGTGTTACAAGCGTTCAATATATGGGGACAGGTTTTACACGAAAGCTCGCTGCGTCTGTATTTCCGAAAGTTAACTCACCGCAACGCATTCGCATCATTGCATTCCAACGCTCTACTTCCGAAGGCAGGCAAACACAGGATTGGGGACTTGCTGAAATACATCCTTCGCCACTCGTTACCATCTCAGGCGTTAAGTATGTAATTGATGGCAACAAAGGCGATGGCAATGCTTTAAAGAAAATTTCTTCCATTAGCACCAGGTCAGCAGAATGGTCGCCTCAATTACCCAATAGACACAATGAAGAAAGTTTTTAAAGAAGCGCTTACTACCAATCGCCAGTTAATGATGCACATTACTGCCGACAGCAGTTTTGAAGTGGTGCTTTCTTTATTGCAGCAAACAGCAGCGGATGACAAGTTTAAAGCGAAAAGAATTCGTATAGAGCATTTAGTCGGAATGGAATAAAAAACATATTTAAAACGTTATATAAAAATAGAAATTGAATATATAATAAAAGTAAAACGTTTTAACCGCCGGTATCCGTTTTTAAACTAAAATTCTTTATTTTAAAGAATACTGCAGATTTTCGTGGAGGTAAGCACAAATAAAATGTTAGCGAACTATACGGGGAAAGGGAAAAGCAGGTTCATTTTCTCAGCTAGAACGGAGATTAAATTAAAAATTTTTTTAATTTTTTGCCATGAAAAGATAAATTTTATGTTAAAAGTGACTTAGCTTGAGTTTGAGGCAAGGGTTACATTACTATATACTGGGTGAAGGTTAAGACAGTAAAAGTTATAACTCATTTTACAATAGTTGCTGCCTTTTTAAATATGTATTGGGTTATTATTCTAGTTATTTTATATATGCTTATCCATTACTTTTGTTAATCTGGTAGTTGAAAAGGAGGATTTTAATTAAATAAAAAGGCTTCTAACGTTGCGTAGGAAGTAAGGCAGGCAGTTAAAATGTTCAATGCGAGAGAGTTCAAAATGATAAAATCATATCCTTTACATCCTGCACAGCAGGATGTATATGCAGACCAGATACTAAACAGTGATAGTCCGAGATATAATATTGGCGGCTACATTGTTTTAAAAGGTCATCTAAATAAAGAAAAGTTTGCTGAGGTGCTCACCTCTGCTCCTAAAGTATTTGACGCTTTTAAATTGCGATTCGATTCAAATATTCCTGAATTTATTGGTTTTGTCGACGAAGAATATGAACGACTAAAGTTGGATGAAATTGACTTTAGCACATCTGAAAATCCCACGGATGAAGCTAAGGCATGGATGCAAAAACGTTTTAATACCTCTTTTATACTGCAACAGGACAGCCTTTTATTCGAGCAATATGTAATTAAAATAGCCGATGACGAACATTGGTTTTTTGGCAAATACCATCACCTTATTACAGATGGTTATGGCTTTATTGTATGGGTTCAATACTTAGGGCATAAATACAAGTCCCTGATTACTGGTGATGATGTTCTGTTCAGTTATCCTTTCTACGTAGATGAGGCAGTTAAAGGATTTGATTATTACAACTCCGGTGATTATAAGTCTGATGCTTCTTATTGGAATAAAAAAATAAGTGAAAAGCCTGAAAAGCTGCTTCAAAAAAGATATCGCCAGCCAGATGCTTCAATAAATAAAAGCTTAACCCACACATTACAGTTAACATCCGATGAGAGAAAGGTTATTGAG
>JBBPZJ010000251.1:0-8923 GCA_038199395.1 Chitinophagales bacterium | reverse complement strand
TACCAGTGCCTGCTCATGAGGCTTTAAGGGCTGCTGGAGTTTTTCCATTAATTCGTATAACTGTGCCTCTGTACGCCGTTGTTTTTCAGTGGTCTTTTTTATTTGTTGCCTTTGCAGGTGTTCTTCACCTGCAAATCTCTCTCACCATTAAGCCTCTAAATGATACAAAACACTGCTCCCGACAGGAGAATAAAAAGGGGAAAATATTACCTTAAATTGACTTTTTCCAACTCACTACAATCCATGAAGATTTGTTTGTGAAAACACCCAATAAAGGCAAAAAGATACGGATTATTGATTTACAGTTGAGCGTCGGTAGCCTACGGTGTCAGCGAATGCCAAAGGAGGTCTTAGTGCAAGAAGTGTGCAGGTGAAGAACATCCTGCACAGGCGGAAGTATCACTTATAATCATCTTTATGACGTGCGACGAGAGTGTGAAATTTTTTATGAGAAATTAATCCCATAATTTGGGAGAAAACATATTTGCCCTGATTCATATCTACTGATAATCAATGATTTACAGAAATCACTAATTTTCAAAAAATCAAATCGTTTCCAAGTAAAAATCTCATGAAACTCAATATCTACAATACTTTCAAAGAACTGAATATTAAAAAATCAAAACGCTAGTGAAGACTTTTAATAGTAATTTTAATTGCTTAAAATATTAATTCTTCAATAACCAAATGATGCGGTCATAAGAAACTAGATAATGAATAGCAGAAACAGCAATAAAAGCGTAAGCCAATTTAGGATATTGCATTTGAAAAAGAAAATAAGAAGTAAATACAAACAACAGTATTTCATAAAAAAGCCTTAACCATCCGGGGATAGGCACTATTGCTTTACCCGGTTCACCATCTACTTTAAATACCGCCCACATAACAGCTGCTATAAGAGGTAAACCAACAGCAAATACAAATTTTGAAATACCATTGAATTTATTCCAGCCCCATATCGCGAAAATTATAACCAGAGCTATTTCTAATAAGAAGCGGATGGCTAAGTTTAAAGGGTTGTTATTCATCTTTTATTAAAATTTCTTGTACCGAAATTATGTGTTATAATATTTGCTGTAAAAGTCCGAAGACTTTGCAGATTTGGGGATAGGTGCGAGAAAATAATGCCTTCAATCTTTTTCATTTCTATGCTTGTGAAGCCAAATTCTCATTCCTATGTTTCCACCAATAGCGGTGATATTCTTAATAGAAAATTGATTATTAAACTCTAACATGTTTGTATGCGAATACAGGCACTGAAGATCGACACCTAATAATATTCTGTCACTCACCTTGACATCCGCTCCAAAAGAAAGGCCCGCGGTCAGTCCGTTATTAATAAGTTCAGCAGGTATGCCATTCTTTGTTTCGTTGCTTCGGCTCTTATTTAAGCCTGCATCTATTGACGTATAAACTATAAAATCATTTTGCTTGATAATATCATAACGGCTTGTAAGCAGATAATGATGAATAATCAGACTGGTGCGATACGTATCACCAAAATAACGCTCTTTACTCTCATACTGCTGGTGGCTGTAAGTCAAGCCCGCATAAAAGCGATTGTTTTGCAAAGGATGAAGAATATCAATACTGAACGCATTGCGGTTTGTAAAACCATCTCTCATTTTATTGTTTAGAGGAATAAAATTTCCCCAACGAAGGTGTATAGAATTTTGTGCTTTAGCATTAAGGATGCTGACCGATAAAAAAATAAGGATGCTTACTTTTAAAATTGTCTTTTTCATTGTCTGTCTTTATTATATTTTTTATAAATGATAAAATATTTATGAGAACGAGCGCTTTGAAATATGAGAGTTATGTTGAACTGAATTAAGATATATTTTACCAAACGAAGAATTTATACAAAATCTCAGATTCAAAAAGCAACTTACTAAACCCCAAACTGCCGCAGATGGTGGTCTATATGCATCCAGGCAGCAATACCCCACTGCCTCGTTGTTAAATATCCGAATGCAGGATGTATTAATGTAATAGGCAGGGGATGCTCAGGAAAACGGTTAATTAAGTAAACAAACTTTTGCTTTTGCTCTTCGAATAGGTTAATATTAATGCGCCCCTTTGTATCGTTCCTCTTTGCACCCCTCATATTTTTTGGAAATACAGGTACCACATACAGGCTCAATACTTTCAACAGTCGTTGCTTTATGGTTGGCGTTCTATATTCCATTTCTTCATCGAATATCTGCTCGTTTGCCAGGTTACAATGAAAGAGCATTTCAGTTACATTCATTTCGCCCCATTTATTTTTACTGTCTGCGCTTAAGGCACCGGCTCGGATAATGATTTGCTGGGCAACTCCCTTGTCTAATAAATTCTTTTTCATGTTATATTCTTTTTTTTATTAAATTTTTTGCTATTTTTTTTATAACGGATTGCACATTACTTACTCGTTTTTATACGCTTTATCTCTTGCGTAAAAGACTAATTTGATGATTTACTTTTTAATCCTGCTTTGTTCGCTCTCCAAACCCGTTGAACGGTTGCTTGCTGCTTTAATGCTGCTGCTGCCGAAACGGTAGCTGAAGGTTAAACGGAATACATGGCTTTCTGGCTTTTGCACCAGGTTGTACTTAACATTGCTCAATGTGCTGTTTATTTTTTGCTGACGTGTATTGAATACATCGCTTACAGAAAACTTGATGTTTGCTTTTTTATTTGCAAATGATTTGCTTAATCCGAGGTCTACTCCATATTCGCTTGCCAGGTTGAAGGTTCCATAGACCAGGGATGACCGGTAGTTTCCTGATACTTCTGCTGTCAGTGCTTTTCGCAGTGTAAAGCTGTGATTGGTACTAAAATATAAACTGGTTTTATTAGCTTTTAATTCAAGTCCTTCAAGGTCTGCGGTGCGGTATTGATTATTGAATATAGTGAGGGTATTATAGGCATTCCACCATTTGGTAACTAATACCGATGCGTTGATGGTGAGGCTTAGGAATTCAGCATTTTTTACGTTGGCAGCGGTTTGGTATAACCCCTTTCTTGCCGTATCAGGTAAGATAACATCGGTAATAATATCGTTGGTTACGCTGTATCTGAAATTAGCCGAGTATTTTCTTTTGAATGTATAAGCAAGTTCAAAAGTATGTGAGTATTGAGGCTTCAGGAAGGGGTTACCTTTTTGAAAAGTATATTGATCGAGATAATATACAAAAGGATTAAGCGCATCGTAACCGGGGCGGTCAATACGCCGGCTGTATGAAAAAGTAGCGCTGTGATTATCAGTAAAAGATTGATTAATAAAAATGCTGGGAAACAAATCAAAGTAGCTTCTTTTCACCATTTTATTTTCTGTAACAGAATTCCCTTTTGAAATCGTCTTTTCAGCCCGCAAGCCAATCTGAACACTTGTTTTCCGGAATTGCTTGTTTGCATTTATATATGCTGCATGAATGGTTTCATCATAAATAAAGTGGTTGCTACGATTACCGTTGTTTTTCCAGGTACCATTGTCAAACTCTTCAAACTGAAGGTCGTTATCTGTACGGACAATACTACTTTTTAAACCCGCTTCTACCTTGCTTGTGTTTGACACCGGGTAAACATAATCTGCTTTAATTGATTTAATATTGATGACTGAGGGAGTTGTATTTCTGTTTAAATAAGCAGCTTTAAGAGCTGTTCCGTCATTGTTTAAAAAATAATTGTCATAAGTAGCATGGTCTCTTGATGTGTTATGAGAATAATCAGCATCTATGGTAAGTTCTTCTCCTGTGCTGTCCAAAATAGTTCTGTAATTTATATTGTAAGCCATGTTTTGATAACGGCCATTATTGTTGCCTGATACATAAATTGCAGAATCGACTGCCTTTTCTGAATTGCCGATTTGAGTGAAGTTTTGAGAATGGTTGTGTGCAGTATTTACGTATCCGTTTACTACAAAACCTAATGTATTTTTAGCATTGATGAAGAAATCTACACCTGCTTTTAAGTTGTTGTTTTGGTACTTTTGGTTTTCGGTTTGTTCTTGGGTGAAATAAGTGTTTTGGTTATTAAAGCTGCTGAGGCGACTGATGTTTAATACCCTGCCTGAATGATTGTTGCCATAGTTATAGCTGCCGAAGATGTTCAGCTTTTCGTTACGGTGATTTAAAGTCAATCCGGCATTGGTTTTATATTTATTGCCGTATCCGCCACCAACTGTTGTACTGCCATTGGTACCGACAGTCTTATTCTTTTTAGTTTTAATATTGATAATACCTGAGTTGCCTGCTGCATCATATTTTGCAGAAGGATTTGTAATCAGGTCTATTGACTCTACCTGGCTGCTTTGCATGTTTTTTAATAGTTGCACCAGGTCGCTGCTGCTCATATAGGTTTGCTTACCGTCAATCATTACCAATACGCCGCTTTTGCCGCCCATTGATATATTGCCATCCTTGTCAACTATTACTCCCGGCGCTTTTTCAAGCACTTCCATGGCTGTAGAACCTGCTGAGATGGCGCTGTTTTCTACATTTAATACTGTTCTGTCAATCTTTCGTTCGATGAATGATTTTTTTGCTGTTACGGTAACTGCTTGTAAAGTTTTGGTGCTGACACTCAGGTGTAATGATGGTACTTTCAAACCGGTTTCTTTTCCATTCACTATTAAAGCCAAGCTATTTTTTTCATTATAACCTGTCATTGATGCCGAAATGAAATAGCTTCCTGTCGCTACATTTTTAAAACAGTAATTTCCTGTTGAGTCTGTCATGGTTGTTTTAACCAATGAAGAGTCTCCTGGATGTAGCAGGCTAATAGTAGCATAAGAAAGCGGTTGATTATTTTTACCGATAACACTACCAGATAAATTGGCTGAAGTTTTTGTTTGCTCATTTTGTTGAGCTTTTGTAACAGATGCAATCAATAAAATTGCAGCGGTTAAAATGGTTGTAATACGTTTCATAATGGTTTTGTTTTGATTTTTTATGACACAAAGAGATATAAAACCAAAAGCGTTAGGAAACGAATAAAGACCAATGACGGAAAGGAGCAGAAGAGAGCCGGTTTAGGGTGATGAAGGCTGAATAAGATTGAGAAAACAAATAGAATAATATTGGTGGAGCCTGAAAGTAAATTACAATATTAGGCAATAACATTTCGGCACATCTTCGCTTCTTCTACAAACAAACGGAAACTTCCCCTTCTTGTAAATTAGCATCATTCATCTGCTAAAAACCGTCATTCATCACAAAAAACGGTGCAGTATTTTTCAGGTTATTCTAATTTGCAGGTGAAACAAAGCTTATTGAAAAGCAAACACCCTAACGTCTTCTATAATGCTCAGAAAGCTAACGACGAATATTCATTTTATTTTTCCTTTTGCCGCATTGGCTTGCGACTTTCTTTTATATTATGTATTTGTTTACATGCAGGTGGGTATCTTTTGGCCGGGTGATTTAACGTTTAAAGGATACTGGCGTGAAAACTGGCTTATCAGTATTCAGTTTTACATCACGCTCTATTTTGTATATTATTCTATTCAATATTTCAATAGAAAATATCGGCATGCGCCTAACAGTATTGCAAGATTTATACAAGAGTTGTTGCTTATTTCATTGATTGGTTTTTTCATTCAGGAAGCTTTTCGATGGACTTTTATCAAGCTGATAGTTGTTCCCGAAGATGATACAAATTTTCTCAAGCTGAAATTGAGGATGCTGCTCACAGTAAGTATGACCTTCTTACTGGTGCTGTATTCACTAATGACAAGTATTCGCATTTTCAGATACCTGCAACAAAAGCAACTGGAATTGATGAAGTGGCAGCGTGAATATGCGCAAAGCCAGTTTGAAGGTTTGAAGAACCGGTTAAATCCCCATTTTTTGTTCAATAGCTTAAGTATTCTTACTTCCCTGGTATATGTGGATGCAGATAAAGCGGAAACATTTATTGAAAAGCTATCAAAAACGTACCGCTACCTGCTTGAGCAGAAAGATAAAGACAAGGTGCCACTAAAAAAAGAAATGGAATTTTTTGAAGGATATAAATACCTGGTGGAACAAAGGTTTGGAAAGAAACTGCAGTTTACAATACAGGTTGATGAAAGGCATTTAGAGAAAGCTTTGCCGCCACATGCGTTAATGATTGCTTTAGAATATATAGTTGCCAACAATGCTATGTCTGCTGCTAAACCGCTAATAGTTGAATTGTTTGCAGAAGATAATAGTTTCTTCATAAGATATTGCTGTCAGCCAAAGGCGCAGATTGAAAGCAACAGTGAAAAGCAATTGATGACACTTAAAGAACGCTATCATTACTTATCACCTTACCGGGCAATGGAAGTTGTTACAGATGGAAAGTGGAGTTCAATAAATTACCCTTTGATATAAAATGAGTGATATGGTATCAACATATAAACCCGTGTCTACGCTTAAGCTAACATTAATTGTAATGCTTACCGTTAGCATTGTATTCCCCTTGTTGTTTGCGTACATAAATGATGAAATGACAGTAGATATCCTTGCGAGGGAACTGTTACTTACGCCGCTAAAACTTTGCGGAATAACGATGATTGCTTACGGTGTAATTCAAATAACAAACCAGCTTGCAAAATTATCAGGGACAAATCCAGTCCGCTATTTTTTTGAATTACCGGTAATATTGTTTTTTACTTATTGGTGGTTAATGTTTGTTGCACAAATAATTGAGGCTCCTGTGCGACATGTAGAATCCTTTCCTACAGATACCTGGGTTTTCAGGCAATACATTGGTCTTTTTCTGATTGCTACCATTTTTATTTTCGTTTTTCAATCCGGGCTTAATTTTTACAAGTTAGCGGAGCAAAAAGCGGTGCAGACAGAACATTTACAAAAAGAATTTGCACAGGTGCGCCTCCAGGCATTGAGAAGCCAGGTTAACCCTCATTTTTTATTTAACAGCCTGAGTGTGCTGTCTTCGCTCGTACATGTAAATGCGGTATTGTCTGAGCAATTTATTATTCAGTTATCGCGGGCATACAGGTACATTTTAGACCAGAAAGAACTGGAACTGGTTACATTAAAAAATGAACTTGAATTTCTTACTGCTTATTTCTTTTTGCTGCAGATAAGGTTTGAGCAAAAAGTACAGTTAATCCAGGAAATAAATATCGATTCGGAAAGTTATAAATTGCCTCCTCTGACATTGCAATTACTGGTAGAAAATGCGGTAAAGCACAACAAGATGTCTGTTTCACATCCTTTAATCATTTGTGTAAAAACTACCGGTGAAAATTTAGTAGTAGAAAACAACATCAGTGTAAGAGAACAAAATGAAACATCAACAGGTATTGGTCTTGAAAATATTAAGAGCCGTTATGCCATCGTTACCGATAAAAAGATAAATATTGAAAAAAAGAATGATAAATTTATTGCAACGGTTCCTCTTCTGCAATAAATGAAGGTTGTATTACAGAACACGAGCCCCAATGACTTATTAACCCCAATGACTATTTAAAAAATAAAATAAATGAAAGTTGTTATTATAGAAGACGAACATTTAACCGCACAGCGACTTGAAGGAATGCTAAAAAAATATGACCCAGCTATTGAAGTAATGGCTGAATTGCCATCCGTATCAGAAGCCATAGATTGGTTTAAATCAAATCAGGACCCAGACCTTGCATTTATGGATATACACCTGGAAGACGGACAAAGTTTTAGCATTTTTGAAAATATAAATCTGCAGGTACCCGTTATTTTTACAACGGCTTACGATGAATACACTATTCAGGCATTTAAGGTCAACAGTGTTGATTATTTAATGAAGCCAATGAATTATGATGATCTGGTACAGGCGATTGAAAAATACAAACGCATACATGCACAGCCACAGCAGCAAGCCCGGGGGGTAGAAACATTGTTACAATCGTTACACAAAAAAGAACCGGAATACAGAGACCGTTTCCTTGTTTCCATAGGGTCAAGATTAAAAACAATTGAAACACAGGAAATACAATACTTCTATAGCGCGGAAAAAATTACTTTTTTGGTAACAAAAGAAAACCATCGTTTTCCTGTTGATTACAGCCTGGACAAGCTGGCGCTGATGCTTAATCCAAAAGAGTATTATCGTATCAACCGCCAGATGATGGTAAAGTTAAAAGCCGTTGCCAATATCCATGTTTATCCAAAAGGAAAGATCAAGCTTGACCTTATACCTGTTATGAAAGAAGATGTTTTTGTAAGCATAGATAAGGTAGCAGAGTTTAAAGATTGGCTGGGAAAGTAAACAGCGGAAAACAGAGGGTTGCCTCACATGAAAAATTAGTATGTCTCCTGTACTTAATATACGTTTTACAAACAATACCCGGTAAAATTTAAGCTCTCATCCTGCCAAAGTTCAGGCACTGGTTATAAACACGTTTTATTTTTCTGCAACGTAGGTCTAAGCCTAAGTTTGAAAAAATCCTTTCTGTTATTAGTTGGTTTATATGGAACATTTTAATATCAGCCATTGAAAAGCTCTCCAGCTCGTTTAAGTGTTCTACAAGGCACTTAAATGGAAAAGAAAATCAGGACTGTGTCCGGTAAAGTTTAAACCGGTTCCAACACTATTTTACCTTTCTCATTGTACAATACAATAGAAAATCGCAAATGATAACCTGTAGCGATTTTGTTTTGCAAGAAGCATAATTTTTACCGGACGCAGTCCTACACCCATTTTTAATTTAAGTGCCCTACCGGAACACTTAAACTAGCAAGGGGTACTATGGTCTCTGCTGACTTCTGCACTTCGCCTGCTCAAGCTGGAACTACCGATGAATAGCGACTGCTGATGATTGCTCCAACGTCCTGCCGCCATAATGCCAAACCTAATGTGTGCGCACTGAATGGTAAATATAGTTCTTAGAAATGAGAAGCCAGAGAGTGAAAGTCTCTTATGCGAGGGATTAATTACCCTAAGCATTAGTAAGCCGCAAGGTGGTTTGAAGCGATTC
>JBBPZJ010000250.1:0-8974 GCA_038199395.1 Chitinophagales bacterium | reverse complement strand
CTTTGCTATAATGGAGGCTGAAATAATTAGTTGAAAGAAACAACAATGCAGCGCCGCAAGCCAGGTAACCTGATATACCTTTTAAAAGTAATTTTCTTTTTTCGCTTATGTCGATCACATGGCCGGCATATAAAGCAAGAGACAAAGCCGGTACTACTTCTGCTAATCCAATTAAGCCGATAGCAAATGGTGCATTAGTCAGTTCATACATCCACCACCCAACGAGGGTACCAAGCATTCGCAAAGCCATCACAAAACAAAATCGCCCCATCAACAGACTTCGGTATTCAGGTATTTTAACGGCCGCTAAAGCGTTGTAGCGGTAATTAGTCGTTTCGCTCAAAATATCGCATTAAGGTAAAGTAATGTAATGCTGACCAACCGGATAATTACGTTGCAGTGCTTCTAAGATTATCTCAACGTGTTTTTCATTATCAATAAAATCGGCATTTGATGCGTCTATAATAAGAGTTTTAAGGTTGTGTTGTTTTATGTAGCTGGTGTAGGTTTCCTGTATACTAAATAAGTAGCTGTTGGGTATTGCCTGTTCAAAGGGACGTTGTCGTTTCTTTATATTTTCCTGCAGCTTTTTAACAGGTGCGTGAAGGTATATAAGAACATCCGGATGTAACAACTGCTGATGTATTATATCAAACAGTTTTTGATACAAATGAAATTCCTGTTCACCCAAATTTACTTTTGCAAAAAGCAGACATTTGGTGAATAAGTAGTCGCTTACAGTAACACTATGAAAAAGGTCTTCAGTATGCAGTAAGTCTTTTAATTGCTTATATCGTTCAGCCATAAAAAACAATTCCAGTGGAAATGCATACTGGCCCGGGTCTTCGTAAAACTTTGACAAAAAAGGGTTGTCGGCAAATTGTTCAAGAATGAGCCGGGCATTAAGTTTTTTTGAAAGCACTTGGGCAAGCGTTGTTTTACCTGCTCCTATATTTCCTTCTATGGTAACGAATTTATATTTTATCATCTGCTGTCTAAAACTATGGGGTCAAACCTACAGCAAAAAAAATTGGGAGAACCGTGATTTTTTGTGGATTAATGAGATGAATATGGATAAGTTCACCCGAATTTAATTTTCATTCTGTCGATGCCATTTTTTTTACTCTTTGTTATAAAAGCAACATTGGAAACCAAAAAGATGAAGGTAGCGTCGCAACGAAAGATCAATCAGCGAACAAATGTTCGTTCCAAAATATGCTCTGGCAATTAAATTGTATTAAGCAGGTTCATAAATTTTTACATCTAGCATATCCTGGCACATTTGCAATAATTCATTTATAGTTTTTTGTAGTGTAGGGTGTACGAAAGCAGAGGCAATTTCATTTAAAGGAGTTAAAACAAAGCGGCGTTCGGCCATACGGGGGTGGGGGATGATTAAATCAGGCCGGGAAACAATATAACTGCTGTAAAATAAAATATCAATATCAATCACACGAGGGCCCATTTTTTCCAATCTTCTTCGGCCTAATTGCAGTTCGATTCCTAATAGTTTTTCTAAAAGCTGTTCTGGTTCTAATGTGGAATTAATGCAAATAACCTGGTTTAGAAACGGCTGCTGATTCGTAAATCCCCAGGGTGCTGTTTCGTAAACAGAAGATTTTTTACATACGGGTCCGGTGGCTAATTCAATAAGGTCATATGCTTGTTGGAGGTACTGCATCCGGTCTCCTATATTTCCCCCTGTCAGTAAATAAATGTCTTTCATAAAATCTCGTTGATTAAGCCGTTCAAATATCTTTAAATTGTGCCCTTAATCACCATTTTATAATGAGAAGTTTCTTCAAAATATTTTTTGCTTCTTTTCTTGCTCTTATTGTCTTTGTTTTTATAGCTGCTTTAATTGTTGCAGGCATTGTTGCAAGTGCAACTTCGGGAAGTAAACCTGAACTGGGAAGTAAGGCGGTCTTAATTCTTGACCTGACTAAACAGTATAAAGAACAAAAACAAGATGACGAGTTGAATTTTATAAGGGGAAATGCAGATGAAAACGTACCGGGATTGTATGATGTAATTCGAATGATTAAGTATGCCAAAACCGATAGTTCGATAAAAGGTATTTATATAAAATCGGATGACAATGTAAACGGTTTTGCTGCCAGTGAAGAACTTAGAAATGCACTGCTGGACTTTAAACAAAGCAAAAAGTTCACGATAGCGTATGGAGACGTAATTAGCCAGAAAGCTTACTATGTGGCCAGTGCAGCCGATAAATTGTACTGCAGCCCTAAAGGAACAGTTGACTGGCGAGGATTGGAAACAACCTTATTTTTTTTAAAAGGAGCGCTGGACAGGCTTGAAATTGAGCCGCAGATTTTTTATGCCGGAAAATTTAAAAGTGCAACTGAACCGCTTAGAGCATACCAAATGACAGAGCCTAACAAGTTGCAGACTTCAGTTTATCTCAACGACTTATACAGCCATATTTTATTGGCCGCTAAAGAAAAAAGTGGCCTGGATACTTCGCAGTTGCGGCAGTTGGCCAATACCGGGGCAGTACAAATGGCATCTGAAGCGGTGAGATATAAATTGATTGATGCAGTAAAGTATATGGATGAGGTAAAAAGTGAGATCATCCAAAACATTAAGATTGACTCCACAGCTAAAATAAATTTTGTGAGTGTAGGCAAGTATGCTAAAGCTGTTGATTTCGCTGCAACAAGTGGAAGCAGAATTGCTATTATATATGCTGAAGGTGAAATTATTGATGGAAGGGGCAAGGACGGAGAAATAGGCTCTGATCTTTACCGTAGCCTGATTAGAAAGGCAAGACTCGATAAAAATATTAAAGCAATCGTATTTCGTGTAAACTCTCCCGGCGGAAGTGCTTTGGCCAGTGAAGAGATATGGCGGGAAATTACCATGGCAAAAAAGGTAAAGCCGGTTGTAGTAAGCTTTGGAGACGTGGCAGCGTCGGGCGGCTATTATATATCGTGTAATGCTGATAGCATTTTTGCACAACCTAACACCATCACTGGTTCCATTGGTGTTTTTGGCATTATTCCAAACATGAAAAAGTTTATGAATAATAAGCTGGGAATAACCTTCGACGGTGTAAAGACCGGGCCATTTGCTGATATGCCCTCGGTGACAAGACCGTTAAATCCTGCAGAGAAACAATTTATACAAAATACAATAGACACTATTTATACAACTTTTAAAGGCCGTGTTGCTGAGGGTAGACGATTGTCTTTGCAAGTAGTTGACAGCGTGGCTCAGGGGCGTGTATGGACGGGGCAAAGGGCTTTATCAATTGGGCTGGTAGACCGGCTGGGGAGTATACATGATGCAGTTAATTGCGCAGCAAGAATGGCAAAGTTAGATGCGTACCAGTTAAAAGAATATCCTGAGAAGAAGGGCTTTTTAGACCGGTTTATTAATAACTATGCAAATGAGGTAAAGGTGAAAACCATAAAAGAAGAAATTGGTGAAGAGCAATACGCAATATTTCAACAGTTAAAAAACGTTCGAAATATGATCTCCGTTCCGCAGACCCGCTTACCTTTTGAGTTAAATGTAAGATAGTATGCTTATGGCTTGAAGTCTTATTACATGTTGGGTTAAAGCTTGAAGATATTGAGATAGATTTGCGCCATCAATCGAGATTATGAAAGGAGAATATAACCAGCTTACTGCTATGCTGGCAATAACGAAGTCGAGTTTAAAAGCGATATTGCGAAGTCCTTCAACCGTGGTTTTTAGCCTGGCGTTTCCATTAATCTTTATTCTTGTTTTTGGCTTTATTGGTGGTAGTGGCAATGTATCTTTTAGTATTGGTTTCGATAAAATTACCGACAGCACAAATCCTGTTTATTCAGCGCTCAAAAGTGTTCCTGGTATTAGAATTGAAAATAAAGGCGAGGCCGAACTTAAAGATGATCTTGAGAAGGGGCGATTAACTGCTATCGTAAATATTCAAAAAAATGTCTCCGCATCGCCGCCTTATATTATTAACCTTAAAAGTTCCGAATCTGTTAACCCACAAAATCTTCAGGTTTTAAAGTCTATTATAAGTTCAATTATTAATAAAATAGACCAAAAGGTTTATCCTCAAACTCCCACTTTTGCTGCTATCAATGAGAATATTCAAAAAATTCCTGGTAGAACTTATCGTAGAATAGATTTCATTCTTCCGGGTCAGCTCGGATTTTCTCTATTAAGTGCTGGTGTGTTTGGAGTTGCCTTTCTATTTTATAATCTTCGCCAACAGTTGGTACTAAAAAGGTTCTATGCCACACCAATACAAAGGCCTTATATCATTTTAGGAGAAGCTTTAAGCAGAGTTATTTTTCAGCTTTCTACAGCGGTTATTATTATTTTAATAGGTCGCTTCGCTTTTCATTATACACTTGTACATGGTTTTGAAACTTTTCTGGAGATCATGGTACTAAGTTTTCTTGCTTTAATTCTGTTTATGGGCTTTGGTTTTATTGTAAGCGGCATTGCGAAAACTGAAAGTACAATACCTCCTTTAGCTAACATTGTTACCTTACCGCAATTTTTATTGGCCGGAACTTTTTTTCCAATTGATGTATTTCCTTCGTGGCTACAACCCATTTGCAAAATGTTGCCTTTGACTCATTTTAATGATGCTATGCGGAAGATCGCTTTTGAAGGTGCTCATTTGGGCGATTGTATGCCTCAAATAACTATTTTGGCGATATGGACGGTCGTGGTATATGCCGCCGCTATAAAGGTGTTTAAGTGGGAATAATATGAGAATTATAAAGCTTGGACTTATTAGTGCTGTTTTTCTTTTTTTAGCTGTTACTGCCATTTCTCTGTTGCTTCCTTCCACTATAAACATTTCAAGGGCAATTGATGTAAATGCGCCTTTATACTCTGTTTATGCAAACATTAATAACTTAACTAAATGGAAAAACTGGCTTGCTAATTATGATTCTGCTAAAGTCAGTACTTCAGAAAACCCGGTTGGTAAAGGCGCTACGATTACGATTAATAAAACAATTGTTACTATTACAGCTAACAACCCTGATAAAATAGAAACATTATGGCTGTCGGGTAGTAAATCTTTAATTGGAGAATTTAACTTCATAAAGCACGATAATTCTTCGCAGGTAACGGTTCAATGGCATTTTATTCAACATGTAAGATGGTATCCGTGGGAAAAGTTTGCTTCAATAGTTTCAGATAAAGTCATGAGCCCAACCATGGAAAAGTCGTTAGATAATTTGAAGAAGCTAGTGGAGAAATAATTTAAGGGTAATAATTATTGGTTACCGTTAAGGTTAGTTGCAATAGCAAAGCAAGGTTATTTCATAAACTTAACAATAGCTAATACTCCGCTTAGTATTGCCAGAAGCTGTACAATTCCTGTCCAAAACATGGCTTTATAAATATCTCCTTTTGACTGTTCTATTTTGAACTCCAAAATGTGAAGATTGTCCTTAATGCTGCGAATATCTTCTTTAGTTGATAGAGCTTGTTTTTCGTTTTTAAATTCCTGTTCCACAACTTCTTCTACCGCTGCAACAAATGCTGCAGCCTTATCATCGGAAAGATTTAGTTCTTTTCTGAATAAATCATAAAGTTTTATTTGGACAGAATTCATGTACCAAAAATACCAGTTTTTTAAAATAAGATTTTTTAATTTTTTTATTCTTAGTGCAACGGCTACTCATAAATTTATGTCAACCTGCTGAATTACCTAAATGACAGATCACTTAACATTAGTAAAAAATTGTTTAAAAGGAAAAGCTGCTGCACAAAAGCAACTGTATGAAGAATTTGCTTCACCCATGTTGGGCGTTTGTTACCGGTACACAAAAAGTATCCAAGATGCAGAAGATGTTTTACAGGAAGGATTTGTCAGGGTATTTAAATTTCTTAATCAATATAATAAAGAAGGCGAATTAGGGGCGTGGATAAGACGGATAATGGTAAATACTGCTTTAAACTATTTGAAGAGAAGTCAGAAATATCAGCACGACCTGTTATTTGACAAAGCGGAGATGGCTGTAGTCTCACCCGATGATCCTGAAGTATTACTGAACGCAAAGGAACTGGCCGAACTTATCAGGCAATTGCCTACCGGTTACCAGGCCATTTTTAACCTGCATGCAATAGAAGGTTTTTCTCATGTGGAGATAGGGCAGATGTTGGGTATCAGTGAAAACACTTCACGCTCTCAATATATGCGTGCAAGACATTTACTAATTAGCTGGATTACCAATACATCCGGAAATAAAAATAAGGTGTATGCAAGAAAATGACTTTGAAAGAACGATCAGGGAAAAAATGGACGGGTTGCAACTGGTTCCATCGGATGAGGTATGGAAAAGAGTGTCAGCTAATATTAAGGAAGACAAAAAAAGAAGACGGTTTTTCTGGTTTTTGCTATTGGCATCTTTTCTTGCCGGTTCCGGCGGTTTGTATTTGTACTTAGGTTCAACCAGAACACAAACTGAGTTAACAAAGTATAACAACCCAGATTCATTAAGAGTTACAAATGGCAAGATTAAGAGTTACGTTACAACCGACCGGATAAAAAGCAACGTCACAACCGACCAGATAAAAAGCAGCGTTACAACCGACCAGATAAAGAGTGACGTTACAATCGGCCAGATAAAAAGCGACATTGAAAGTAGTATTGCCCGAAATAAAACAGCAACAACTGCAGGTAGCTCAATAATTAATACCAGAAAAAAACAAGAGCCCGAAACAAAGAATGAAAAGCTATTGACAAGAAGTTCTCCCGTATCAAATAATAATACCAGAAGGTTATTTAACCCAAGCCGTAAGAATACAAAAGTTGAAAATCAATTATCAGTTAATGTAACCCCAACCGAAAGAATTACACAGGCTGAAAATGAGCAGACACTTAATAACAAAGAAAAGAGAACAGAAGAATTGTTGGCAGATAAAAACGATGTAAAGATTGAGACGAATGAGAAAGATGGGGGTTCTATTAAACCAGATTTGCAGAATGAAAATGTATCAGAAGCTAAAAAGGATTCTGTAAAGTTGTCGGTAGAAGCGAAGGCTAAGGAAATTAAGGATGTGGTAAATAAAAAATGGAGCATTGGCTTTACGATTTTCAGCGGTATATCTGATAACCATTCTGGTTTTCCTTTATTTCCCTACGCCAGTTCGCTAAACGCAGGTGTTTCAAACCAATCTACAACTGGTTCGAGCAATACGCCAGTAAGTAAGTTAACTTATAAAAGTGGTTTTTCTTATGGTTTTGGCATTTATCTAAAAAGCTCATTTGGTAAAAGAACGGGATTTACTGCGGGCCTCAATTATCATTATTTGTCGGCGGCCTCACTTGTGGGCAACAGAAATAGTGGTTCACAAACTTTTTATGCGAACCTTCAATATTCAGCAACAGCAAATCAATATTTCAGTAACGGAGAGTCAGTTAAATATACCAATAGCTACCACCTGGTCGAGTTGCCTTTAAATTTTCTACTGCAGTTAAATAAGAAGCAAAATAAAGCTGTTTTCATCACTGCCGGACTTTCGCCTGCTTACCTGGCCAAATCCAACGCTTTGTATGCAAGCAGTAGCCAAAACATTTATTATGCAACCAGTGACCAATTCAAAAAATGGCAATTTGCAGCACAAGCGGGTCTGCAAGTGAATGTAATGAACACCCGCCAACTTGGTATAACCGCTGGCCCGCAACTGCAGTATGGGTTAAATAATATGACAAAACAAGTAACAGGTACCAGCCAGCACCTTGTTTCTGCTTCGCTAAAGCTTAATGTCAATCTTAAATAAAAACCAACAAAATCTCGAAATATGAAAAGGATAATTTATCACTGCAAAGTTACTTTGGTATATTTTGTAAGCGTTTTACTGCTACAAGGTTGCCTCAAAGACACGGCAACTAAAACTTACACCGTCTATTCACCGGTTTATAAGTCGGTTGCCGAAGTTAGAGCTAGTATTAAAAATGATGCCCCTTCACCGATAGCTAAGCCAGGAAAAATAGTAGTCCTGGGAAAATATATTTTTCTGAACGAGGTAGATAAAGGGGTTCATATTATCGATAACACAAGTCCAGCAGCTCCTGTTAATAAATATTTTATTTCTATACCTGGCAACCTCGATCTGGCAGTAAAAGGAAATATTTTGTATGCTGATCTTTACAAGGATCTCGTTACAATTGACATGAGCAATCCCTCTGCTATAGCGGTAAAAAATATTACTAAAAATGTTTTTCCGCCGCGGTATTATCAAAGTTTTGCTAATTCAGATACAGGTAGGATTATAGTAGATTGGATAAAAAAAGATACGGTTGTAAATGCTGCCGACCAAAGAGCCCCCGGTGGATTTTATCAGAATTATTCAGCTAGTTCCATGGCCAGTGCACCTGTTCCGTCTGCTATTGGAGTTAGTGGTTCTATGGCAAGGTTTGCGATTTTAAACAATTATCTATACACAGTTACTGATTACAGCCTGAACGTTTTCGATATTTCGCAACCTGACAACCCGGTATTTACCAATCAAAAAAATATTGGTTGGCAAATTGAAACAATTTTTCCTTTCAAAGGCAATTTGTTTATAGGCTCAAGAACCGGCGTGTTCATCTTTAGTATTGCAAACCCTGCGCAACCCAGCCAGCTTTCTATGTTTGGTCACCTTACGTTATGCGACCCGGTTATTGCCGATGATAAGTATGCTTTTGTAACACTTCGGGGCGGTACTACCTGCGGTGGCAAATTAAATCAACTGGATGTGCTTGATATATCAAATATCAGCAATCCACGAAATGTAAAAAGTTATCCATTAACGAACCCTAAAGGGCTGTCAAAAGATGGAAACTTATTATTCATTTGCGATGGAGAAGCAGGCTTAAAAGTTTTTGATGCTTCAGACGTAAACAATTTAAAATTATTGCAAACGATAAGCGGTATAGACTCATATGATATTATCGCCACGAATAATATTGCTATTGTAGTTACAACCGATGGCTTATATCAATACGATT
>JBBPZJ010000249.1:0-4617 GCA_038199395.1 Chitinophagales bacterium | reverse complement strand
GGAGCTATACTGCAACTCCCTTAACTGGCAGAGAATTTATAGTTATCCACAAGCAGTGTAGCATTGAACAGCCCTGGCCTTACAGACTTAATTAAGTTTTCTCATAAAAAACATGGCAAAGACGTAATAGAAACAAAACCGAAGTATGAATGGATAACCTCTCATACTTGCCGCCGCTCATTCTGCACAAATGAAGTTTTAGCTGGTACGCCTGTAGAGCTTTTTATGAAAATTAGCGGACATAAAAGTGTAAAGGACTTCTATAAATATATTAGGATTACTCCCGAGGAAGCCGGGCAGAAGATCAAAGAGCTGTGGAACAGCAGAGGTGGCATGAACGCTTTCTCTGGTGAAAAGAAAATAGCTTCTTGATTCGAAAAGCCCTTTCTGCGTCTCCCTTGTGTGATGGGAACTAACTGAAAAGTGAGGTATCAAAAGCAAAAACATAAAAATTGACTAATATAATAATTATATTTGTTAAAAAAGAAGAAGTTGGAAATTCAACAGAAAAGAGTAGTTGTTGTTTATTGGAAGAACAAAAAGGATAATCCTTTCGAAGTGTACTCCAGTTTAAAGAACTTTTGCATGACTCACGACGAATATAACTATAATACACTGAGCAATTATCTGAGTAAGCGTAAAGTTGCTTTTGAAAATGATAAGGTAAGGATTGAGCGTAAGCAAATTATTTCAAAACCTTTCGCAGTAAACGAAGGGAAGGTTAGAAACATAGTACCTGTCGTAAGAAAAGTGCTATTAAAGGAAGCTGATGACTCGTTTCACGATCTTGAATATTGGCTCAAAAAACCGCCCTTTGAACGTATTTCCGCAGTTACCCATATTATATCGCAATCGGTAAAAAGAGATCAAAGAATGGATAAGGGGAAAATTGTAAAGCGAAAATTAAAGTGATGATACTCGCACAGGATTTTGAAGACTTCGTTAAGCTTCTTAACCAAAGACAAGTAGAGTACCTGATCGTAGGTGGATATGCCCTTGCTTTTCATGGCAAGCCGCGTCATACCGGCGATTTAGATATCTGGATTAATATCTCAGAACAAAATGCCGAAAAAATGCTAAAGGTTTAAAGGATTTTGGGCTATCCTCAATGCAGTTTACAAAAGAAGATTTTATGAAGCCAGGATACATCAGTCAGATTGGTTACCCTCCATTACGTATCGACATACTTAACAGCATTGATGGAATTGAATTTCATGAAGCACAAAAGAAAATGAAAAAGATGCAGATAGAATATGACCTATCGATAAATTATATCGGTATAGATGACTTTATTAAAAACAAACTTGCATCCGGCAGAAGCCAGGACCTGACAGATATAAACGAAATACAAAAAACACAGGGTGTAAAAAACACTCCAAAGAAGAAAGGAGGAAAATAACCATCCACAGACCAAAGGTTTTGTAAGCGTTTCTATCGTGTGATGAAGGATGAGTTGTACTCTGTTGCCTTTTAAAATTGTACAGTAGTTTAAAAGGAATGCACCAATGAATGGAATTATGCAACAATGAGCGACAGCTCTGTAAATGCTGTTGCAAAACGAAAACGACCGAAAAACCTGCTAGTGAAGGACTTAGGTTTTTGGAACGCTCAGACGAGCTTTTTAATGTTAAAAAAAGTTAAAAAATTCACCGATAATGTTTGCACTCCTTGTACAATTAGGGTAACTTTCTATACTAAATCTCTTTATATGAAAAAACTAATTCTACCCTTATTTGCTTTTATTTCTTACGCATCTAATGCTCAATTTTCTATACTTCCTCAATTGGGGATGGAAACATTAAGGACCACAATACAGTCAGGGAACTTCTCTTCCTTTTCCCCTGCAGGATTACAGTTTGCACCGCGCCTGAGCGTGCGGGCCGCTTACAATCTTAAATCCGGCCAAGGTGCATTTGTGGGTATCGCAACCGGCAGTCCGGCCGTGCAATTTAAATTTGCTGATCCCAATAGCGCACGGGAGGCTTTCACAACAGCTACAAAAGATATACAACTTAGATTAGAAGCAGGTTACCAGTTTACAAGTAAACCTATTACTTTAAAAAAGTCTGCAAATACAAATGTTGTAAATACGGGTAATTATGTTCATAGGTATGGTCAAAGTGAAGGCTCTGCAGGAAGAAGCTGCGCAGCCCGACGCATGAGCTGCGGCATGCGTAGTGCTGCAAGCCGTGCCAGCAATGCGGTTGTAACAGCCGTGCCAAAAGATAATGGAGTGTATCTGCGCATTAAACCTTTAATAGGGATTGCCCTTGCCCCCTCACAGCGTGGAGTGTCAACAGAGAAAAGTGCGGGACGCACAACTTACAACTACATAGCCGGCTCAAATACGGCACTTATTGCGGGAACTGCTTTTGAGATCGGTAAACGCAACGAGCCGGGGTTAGTGCTAAGTGTCAACTATCTAGGAGGTTTAGGCAACAATACACAAACCATTACCAGCAGCGACGTGCTTAAGCCAACTGTCACTACCTTCAGTTCAATGACTTCTGGCTTTAATATCAGTGTGGGAGTACCGTTGAGTTTTAAGAAGAAAACTGTGGTTACCCAGGCTCCGCAAATCAGCCAGCCACCTCACCGTGGCCAGTGCGGACGGTACAGGATGTATCAGATGTAAGTCAACATCACTTCTTCATCCGGTCGGGGTTTCCTTCAAAAGCTTTGTACGCATCAGGCGAGGGAACCCCGGCACTCCTGCTACTTATTAAAACTTTAGTGTGGTAAAGTCAAAAGATTGGCTGTATCTATAGGAACAGATAGATTGTAAATGTGATGACGTACAGAACTATCGTAACGTACAGAACTGTTTTTGTGTACTGCATGAAAAGCAGATGATGAGTGGATTTTAACAACAGTGAAAAATCTTTATTTGCAATAATTGATAGCAACACGCAAAAAAGGCTGAATAGAATAATTGCTGATGAACGGAATGCGACGCAACGGAAGCCTCATTTTTACGCAATGGTTTGTAACCTATCCTATCCTAACCTATTCTATTCTATTGTAAAATCAAAACGACCACTTTTTTTATACTTTAAGATCCGTTTGTAAGAAATAGTGCAATTTTTTTTTATCCTCTGAAACACCACCGCTTTTGAGGCACACATTTTACTCATTTTTCTGTAATTTTTTTTCAAAATAAACGCAGCATAAGAGCTGTAATTGTTGCCTTATAATCAGATAGGAAAAGAGGGGTACAATCCCCTTTGATACCAACGAAGGCAACAGCTTATACACTTTCAGAAACCACTACTCAGGCTATTTACAACAACCAGGAAAGAAGAACCGGAAGCACGTTTACATTTTACTTGTCAGAGGGAGAATAAGCTTTTGTCTATTGGTTACCAATAAGAGATAGAACTGTCTATCGTTCATTTTTCAAACTTAAAAACAGACATATGAAAAAAGAAACAAAATGCCTCCTTAGTACAATTTTCGGCGCAAAAAAAGCCGGGGTTGCAGCAGCAGACCCATCAAAGGAGATCATACTTACTTCCTACTCGCAACCGAATGTTTTACAACAGAGAATGCAGGAAGGAAAGTTAACCCACGGAGAAACAGTAACAGCCAATTTATCGCCTGTCAGAGTGGAAAAACACATGGGCAACATGGTGATGTATTTCTGCCCTATGAAGAGCATTGAAGTTCTTCAAACAATGACCGATGGGGATGGAGGCAGTCTTCCACATCAGGCAATAGTGGAAGATCTCACTATTCCCGCAGATTATAAACCGGGGTTTTATAATTTGAAAAATGTAATACTAACATCGAATGGAACAATGCAGGTAAAAGCAACAGGTAAAACTGTTTGGGAAAATGCAAAATGTGATTATTAGATTCACGAGCACCTGGATTGGTAGAATTTATTAACCCGCAGAGGCTGTCTCCAACACCGAGAGATGCCTCTTTTTATTTGGATCACTATCAGACTTTTTGCAGGTAACCATTTCAAAACAAAGAAAGAAAAAGACCGAGGGTAGAGCGTCTTATGTTTTTTAGTCTATTAGAGCAAACTGTGTTATCATTATTAAGCATTACCTACCTGGTCAATAGCTCAAAGCCGCCGGGCTTATTGCGGCGGGACTCCGCCCGCTTGTTTCAGAAACTGCTGCGCATGTTTCTGAATGCCTTCGTCTTCCCTTGGCACCCAACAGGCTGATGTCCCTTATGCAATAACTGGTGGAGTTATGCGGACATTGTTAGAGCTTTTTCTAATACATGGTTCCAGTTATTTGCTACATAAACTGCAAAACCTTTCAATGCATGAAAAAATACCGTTGAAGCCACAGTGGTACAAAAGCCACATCAAGGAACAGTGCACGGAATGGCTGTTATCACTCCCTGCTTGAATTTTCTTTATGACCGCCAACTGGCGGGAGAACTTAAGAATAGATTTTTTTAAATAAAATCATCCTTACTTTTAATCCTGATAATATACATGATTTCCTTCATGTAAAGGATATGTAGCTATTGCAACTATAATAACTATTTTAATTTCTCTATGAGAAAAGTTTGTTTCGTCATCGCAGTACTTGTTATATCGCTAAAAGTGCTTTGTCTCAAAATAACATTGTTGTAAATGCAGATATGGGAAGGCAT
>JBBPZJ010000248.1:0-4171 GCA_038199395.1 Chitinophagales bacterium | reverse complement strand
GGGCAAAGACAGAAAATTCGACCCGTGAGGATGAAGTAATCATTTCATGCTACATCAATGAACACATAAAAAGTATAATTGAAAAATGGCGATCTGGCAAGGAAGGAAAAGAAGAATACTTATTTGACGTTTTGCAGAAGAACGATAATCTGGAAGAACAGATGAAAAAGGTAGGTCAATTCATTAAAAATACTAACAAGTATATGAAGAGGATCAGTGAAAAAGTAGGCATTGATAAAATGTAACCACTGATTATGGAAGGCATAGCGCAGCTACAATTATGAAAAAGTCAGGAGCTAACATTGAACAAATTCGAGAGGCACTTGGACATCAAAGGACATCTACAACCCAAAAGTACCTTGATTCGTTTGATGACGAGTCGAAAAGAGAACTTTCCAAAAGCTTAACCAGTTTCATGTAGCCTATAAACAATATTTACATGCTAATTAAAAGAATAGACAACAATGTATTATACTTTTACCCGTAGCATATGCATCGTTTTATTAATCCACAATAGTACCTTGGATTTCTATATACCTTAAAGCAAGTTCGTTTTTAGTTTTTAAATCCTTCGTCTACTATGTGAACTAACCATCTGGGGACGTGGGGTTAGCACATTATTATTTCACCAGTCATAAGTAGTTGAAAATGATTGATATTTCAAACAAAGAGTCCATTTTTGTTTGAAATAGCAAACATTGAAGCCCAAGAAAGTAATATTGTTACCTACTGCGAGTCGAATAATGAAGGCTTTAGGGACCAACATTAAGTTAGCCAGGCGTCGACGACGCTTAAGCTCTGAGCAAGTAGCAGAAAGGGCTAATATAAGTAGGTCAACACTTTGGTTGGTCGAAAAGGGGGATGCCGGAGTAGCCATGGGCACCTACCTTCAAGTGTTATTTGTACTTGGTTTGGAAAAAGACTTTCAAAAGATAGCTGCTGATGATGAGTTTGGCCGGAAATTACAGGACGCCGCTTTAATTAAAGAAAAGTAAAGAGTTAAAATGGCGACAAGTGCACAAGGAACTGATACGTTTGTTTATGCTCATTGGGAAGGAATGAATTCACCTGAGCTTATGGGAATTTTAAAAGGCGTTCAAAGTAGGGGTAATTTAATATTCTCGTTTGCTTACGACAAAGCGTGGCTAACTAAAAAAGCCGGTTTGTATCTGGATCCTAATCTTCACCTTTTTAGCGGTCCTCAATATCCCTCTTCCGGAAAACCAAACTTTGGGATCTTTTTAGATTCATCCCCTGACAGGTGGGGAAAGCTTTTAATGAGAAGAAGAGAAGCAGCGTGGGCAAGACTGGAAGGGCGAAAAGAAAAAACACTGACTGAACTTGATTATTTACTTGGGGTGTATGATGGACATCGCATGGGAGCCATGCGTTTTAAAGCTAATGAAGAAGGACGGTTTTTAAATGATAATAAGGAGATGGCATCACCTCCCTGGACTTCTCTTAGAGCATTGGAAAACGCAAGTATTCAATTGGAAAAGGAAGATGCAATCAATGAGCCGGAATATATTACATGGTTAACCATGCTCATAGCACCTGGTTCGTCACTTGGTGGCGCCAGACCAAAGGCAAGTGTTATTGATCCTATTGGATCTTTATGGATTGCCAAATTTCCCAGCGCAAATGATGACCGTAATATTGGTGCATGGGAAAAAGTCGCACATACCCTGGCTGGAATGGCAGGTGTACAAATGGCTCAGGGAGAAGCAAAAAAGTTTAACAGCAAACACCATACTTTTCTGAACAAACGTTTTGACCGGGCTGACACAGGTGAAAGAATACATTTTGCCTCAGCCATGACGCTGTTAGGTTATAGCGATGGTGCTGACTATAAAAGATGGAGTTAGCTATCTTGAATTGGCTGAGTTTATAAGCAGATACGGAGCGAAGCCGACTGAAGACTTGCATCAGCTTTGGCGACGCATTGTTTTTTATATCTGGTGTATCTAACACAGACGATCACCTTCGAAACCATGGCTTCCTGCTTACTAACAATGGATGGATCCTATCACCTGCTTATGATGTAAATCCGGAGCCGTTAAATGCATAATGGTCTAACTCTAAATATATCTGAAAATGATAATTCCTTAAACCTCGATTTAGCAAGAGAGGTATCTGTGTTCTTTCGTTTAAAGGAAAAAGAAGCAGAGGTTATTATTGATGAAACTATACACGCAGTAAGCCAGTGGAGAGATATTGCGATTTCTCTGCAAATAACAAGAGAGGAGCAAGAATTAATGTCTACCGCTTTTTCCAGAAGGTAGGCTGCGAAAGAAGCTTTTACACCTCTCCAAATTTCAGATATCTTTTGTTCATGGGTCTTTACAGCTAGGCTTATTGTCGAAGAAGCTGACCTCTGCTTTT
This sequence comes from Chitinophagales bacterium, assembly GCA_038199395.1. GTDB lineage: Bacteria > Bacteroidota > Bacteroidia > Chitinophagales > Chitinophagaceae > Segetibacter. The sequence goes on along the minus strand of JBBPZJ010000248.1, from coordinate 1,789 downwards.
ACCTCATTGGCATAAAAGATACCGGTTGGCAAACGAAGGATGGTAGGAACATCTCCTGGGGGTACAAAAATTTTTTATATGCGTCCGGAATTCTGCAACATTTTCGTTTTAAGAGTACTTCCTCCATCTCCCTTCAGAATTATCAGTTGCATGATAAGTCTCTGTTCGCTTATGCCTATTGCCCGTATTATAGCAACTAATAAACTCCGGCAGATCACACACCTTTATAGTTCTTCTTGTGAACTATTGGAAAGCATCATTTTACAGTTGCATTAGCTCTTCTATGGTGTCTTTTAGTGCCCTAGAAGCCTCATCAAACATTACATCTTTTGTTTTTTTAGAAGCCTTATTATCATTCGACTTTTTAATGGTTGCCCTGATTGGGTCGATAGTCTCAAAAAATCGGGCTACCAGCTTCTCATAGCGATCATCGGCCTCCATGATTTTTAGCAAATCTTCATACGTATCCAATATGCTGTACATTTCCTTTACATTCTCGGTAGTATGGCGCCGGGGAATGCGATCGAACAACTCCTTTATTTTTTCTGTGATTTTATTCATTTGAAAGTATTTAGATATTGCAAATGTACCAACAATGCTATTGGAGGAAAGGTAGCTTTCTGGGAGATGTCGTGAGATTATTTTCAGTCCCTGGCATTTAGTTTATTTTTTTTAGTTGCCGAATCACCTCCCTAAAACTCCCCAACGCACTCTCCAAATTGTCCGCTATCTCCTCTGGCCACACATTAGGATCGGGAAGGTTATCTAAGTCAGCAATGGATTTATCTTTTAGCCAGGTAATGTCCAACGAAGTTTTATCACGGGAACCAATCTCGTCATAGCCAAACTTCCTCCACCTGCCTTCAGGATTATCAGTTGCATGGTAAGTCTCTGTACGCTTGAACCTGTTGCTTGCATTATAGCAGGTAATAAAATCCTGAAGGTCACTCAACTTCAGTGGGTTCTTCTTTAGTGTATGGTGGATGTTCGTGCGATAATCATAGAACCATATTTCTTTTGTCCATGGATCTTTTGAGGAAGGTTTATTATAGAAGAAACAACATTTGCTTTTACGCCGTTGGCATAAAAGATACCGGTGGGCAAACGAAGGATGGTATGAACATCGGTTGTCTCCAACAGCTTCTTGCGAACCGTCTCACCTGCTCCGCCTTCAAACAAAACATTGTCAGGAACAACCACGGCTGCCTGCTCTGTCGTTTTTAGCATCGAGCGGATGTGCTGAACAAAGTTCAGTTGCTTGTTGCTGGTGGTTGCCCAGAAGTCCTGCCGGTTGTAGGTAAGGTCTTCTTTTTCCTGTTCGCCTTCTTCATTGGTAAAGGTCTGACTGCTCTTTTTACCAAACGGCGGATTGGCTAAAACATAATCATAGTAAATGCTTGGCGGAGCAATCAAAGCATCTGCCGGTGATATATAATTACCTGCCCCGCCACCGGCGGAGTCACTATCTATATCGCCAATGTTGTGCAGGAACAGGTTCATGAGTGCAAGCCTGCGTGTGCCTGCAACTATCTCGTTGCCATAAAACGTGTTGAACTTTATGAACTGCTTTTCATCTTTATCCAAACTATGGTTAGCAACAATAATCGTAAGCCGCTAAAAAGAAACCACCCGTACCACATGCAGGGTCTGCAATGGTGCGCATCGGTTCGCATTGGCGTCAACTTAAGGAACGCCTCTTTGCTTCTAAAACCCTTACCTGGTATATGTTGTAGTAGTTTTTCCGAACAGTGCCGTAGGCACTAAATATTGGTAGAAAATAAATGTCAGT
>JBBPZJ010000247.1:0-7510 GCA_038199395.1 Chitinophagales bacterium | reverse complement strand
GGATTTTTATCAGGACTTTGCCTCACATCAATAATATTAAGTAAAGTAATCCTTGAAGGAAAAATTTTATAATAAATCTTGTTATGCGGTTTAAATAAGGTACTCCTTACGTTTTTTTCTATTAATCAATGGTCGTCCTCCTTCAGGATGATCTAAAAACCACTCTTAATTTAAGATCCAATCGTGAAATAAAATCAAGAACTGCTTTCTTTCCAAACTCCATTTCAATGTATCCACATATTTTACTCAACTTTTTTCTAAACTCCGGTGTGGTAATTATTCTTCTTTCCATTTATTTGCCAGTTCGCTTTTGAAGCTTTGCCAGTCCTGTAATTCAATTTTATTATCAGCTTCTTCTATGGCTCTATCTAATTCGTCTAACTGTTCCGGATTAAGTCCATCAGTATTCTCTTGTAAAGTATATGCCGCCAGATCTTCTTTCAGAATTGACAAAGTCTGCTCATCATCTATGGCATCAATTATTTGATGCAGGTCTCTTTTTAAATCCTGATTCATAACTTGTAAATCAATATTCTCTAAAGCTATCAATTTTTTTGATAAGATAATCCCTTTTACTACTCGTCTATTCATCCATGCATCCATTCCTTCTCATCCAAACTAATAACAAGCATTAGAATTTCGAAGCGCTTTGATAATGGATACGGGCTAGCGATTGCAAAGGAATATCCGTTCAATCCATGTCATTCGCGTTCTCCTTCCCTAGACAATTACCTTCTTTAACGCTGCATATGCCGGGCCTTCGAACACGCCTTCCGTTACATCATCCACTTTCGTTAGTTCATATATAGTACAGCTTTCTGTATTAAATTTTTTTGATAAGGCTTTCACATATTCCAACCGATTGAATTGCGCCTGGTTATCGACAGTAAACCTGTTTGAATATTAATAGGGATATCAAAGTTTTGAGTGATTTTTAAACCAGCTTTTTCCACTGCTTTTCTTTCTTTTTCAACAAAAATTTTTCCCGCCCATTCCGGGGAAAAGTAAAAAATGTAGCGGAAACGGGCGGAAAAAAAGTGCAATTTCACATGGTTGCACTGAACCTGCAACCTTATATGGTAAACCTGTAACTGGTAATTGTAATTGTAACTTACCCCCTACTTCGCCTCCTCAATTTGCAATACTACACTCATACGGCTTGCACTAACTCCGGGATTATACCCGACAGTCATTAAATAATCGCCGGAATAGGCGGTATTGGAGCGACTTGAAAAACGGGACTGCTCGTACACATTAATTTCCCTGATCCTATATTTCTTATCACGATTCAGGCCTTTCAACTTCACCGGAGAAAGACTTCCATTACCATAACGGTTACCGGTTAAATAAGTGAACATCACGGCATTATCCTTTGCTTCATTTACATACATTACAGAAGCAAAAGGATTTTCGTAGGGATCAGCAAGGCGGTACAGGTCTCCGTGCCAGATAATGTTTTTTATAGAGTCATAAGTTCTTACAGCCTTCTGGCTAAACTCTAAGTCTTTAGGCGACAGTTTACTTACCACAATATCATAACCAAGCTTTCCCATCATGGCTACATCAGTACGATATTTAAGTGGTTGCTTTCCCCAGTCAGTTACGTGATTGCTGTGAGAAATAGCAGGATAGAAATAAGAATATTCATATTGAATAAAAACCCTTTCAAGGGGATCAGTATTGTCGCTTAGCCAAAATTCATTGAAGTATTTTAGAGCACCGTAATCCACCCTTCCGCCGCCGCCAGAACATAACATCATTTCAACTTTTGGATACTTTGCCCGTACTTTATCAAGCACTTTGTATAAGCCTTTTACGTAGTCAACATATAAGTGAGATTGCTTTTCCAAATAAGAAGAATAAGCATTATAGATGACTGCATTGCAATCCCATTTAATAAAAGCGAGACCAGGGTTTTTGGTAAAAAGGTTATCCAAAATACCAAAAACAAAGTCCTGCACTTTCGGATTGCTTAAATCCAGCACCAACTGATTTCTATATAAATGTTCTTCCCTGTTGGGTTGTTTAATCACCCATTCAGGATGCTTTTCATACAATTCACTTTTGGGACTCACCATTTCAGGTTCTACCCATATTCCGAATTTAACTCCGTTTTTTTGAGCTTCTTTTACCAAATATCCAACACCGTTTGGAAGTTTTTTTACGTTCTCCTGCCAGTCTCCTAAACCGGCCCTGTCATTGTCTCTTGGATATTTATTACCAAACCAGCCGTCGTCAAGTAAAAACACATCAACCCCTAATTTCTTTGTGTCTTTTAAAAGATCAGATAAAATAGGTTCATTGAAATTAAAAAATGTGGATTCCCAGTTATTCAGTAATGTCATACGGCTGCCGTTGCCATCGTATAATTTATAGTTTCTTGCCCAGCGATGTAATTGACGGCTCGCCTCCCCTGTTCCCTTGTCTGAAAAAGTAAACACAAATGCGGGTGTTTCAAATTGCTGATTCGACTTCAAAGCATATTCAGCAGCAAAAGGATTAATACCTGCAATCAGCCGCAGATTATTTAAAGGATCTACTTCAAGATCTATTTTGAAATTTCCTGACCATTCCAATTGTCCAAGCAATACCTTTCCTTCATCTTCAGTTGCCGGCTTATCTAGCGATACCATAAATGTTGGAGGCTGGTATAAATGGGCCCTTGTTCCAAGCTTCGAGTCGAGCACTTTTATTCCGGCAGTTAAGCGGGTTACTTCCGGCTGCATTTCTTTAGCCCAATCACCATGAAACTGTTTTAGCCAATAATCTTTTGCTGTAACATATAAATTGGCCGAAGCAAATTTTTGCAACGTAACACTCCCCTTTTCTAAATTTTTTATAACAGTCCATTGCTCTACCACATCTTCTTTAAAATAAACTTTAAAGAAAAGTGCTACTTCCAATGCATAAGCAGGATCTTTCAGTAACAAACTTGTTACTGAAACGTTGCCGTCGGTTTTTTGAACAGAATGGTTTATATATTGTAAATCGAGAGATGTATTTCCATCCGCATGTGTAACTTCTATAGCAGGCTCTACAAGGTTACGCGAACCGGCAGGTGTATAAGCTGAATTTAAAATGCCGGAATAATCTTGCCCCCTTCTATACATCTGGGGCACCAATCTGTATTCGCTTGTATCTTTTAGTTTTGTTCCAAAGTAAATGGTAGCTACGCGCATATCTGCACCCACTTGTAACGCTATCGCATTGTGCTGTGTTTCGATAGGAATGATTAAATTCTTTTGAGCAAAGAGTGCGGTAATAAAGAAAGTAAATAAAACAGTAAGTACCTTTTTTGGAGACAAGCAAATAATCATTATTACTTAGTTGAGTTTGATATTCGATATTAAGATTTTCCGCTAATAGCTTTCGGCTTTTCTACGAAAACCGAAAGATAGCCAAAAATAAAAAGGTTCAGTTAAAGTGAGTAAGACAATTAGGGCATCAATAAAAATTCCAGCCAAAAAGGTGGTTTATGATATGTATTTTTTAAATTTAGAGACCCAAAAATAACACGGGATAAAAGCTACTATGATAACCTAACAATTTTTATATGTCAATAACCAGAGAAGCCGAATTGGTTGGAATGAAAAAAGTTAGTCACGCGGTTGCTGTGGCTCTTAAAGAAATGAGAGAATACGCCATGCCCGGAATGACGACCAAACAATTAGATGATTTCGGCGGGCAGATATTAAAACAATTAGGAGCTAATTCTGCTCCTAAAGTCACTTATAATTTTCCAGGTTGCACTTGTATTAGTGTAAATAATCAAATTGCTCATGGCATTCCTTCTCACAAAACAATATTGAAAGAAGGAGACCTTATTAACATTGACGTCTCAGCTGAACTAGACGGTTTTTGGTCAGACAATGGAGGATCTTTTGTGCTTGGACGGGATGTACACAATCACCAAAAATTGGTGGATACTTCGAAACAAATTTTATGGAAAGCAATCAATAATATTAAAGGCGGAATTCGAATTGCAGAAATTGGCCGGCTCATAGAAACAGAAGCAAAACGCTCGGGATATAAGGTTATTAAAAACCTGACAGGACATGGCGTTGGCCGAAGTCTTCATGAAGAACCTCATTATATCGCTAATTATTTTGACAAATCTAATGTTGCCAGGTTTAGAAAAAATTCTGTCATAGCAGTAGAAACTTTCATATCTACAAAGTCAACAATGGCAAATACCACAAGTGATGGCTGGACATCTGTGGGTAACAATGGCGGTTTTGTAGCACAACATGAACATACAATTGTAGTAACAGATAGTCACCCAATTATATTGACTGAAACTAATGGAATTTGGAATTGATACGGAAGTGCTCTTTAAATTCAACTACTTTTTATTGCCAGGTCATCCTCTTATATTAGAACCAACTAATAAGACTCTAACAATTTTATTATCAGAATTCACAAACGATCATTCTATTTTAGCTCTATAAATGTTTTGAAGTATGACCCGACCTTTTCTTACAATTTCTTTTATCGCTATCCTTTTTTGCAGTTGCTCTAATAAACTTAACCCGCAAAATGCTGCGACTTCGGGCAATCCTATTTTTCCGGGTTGGTATGCAGACCCTGAAGCGGCTGTTTTCAATGGGAAATACTGGATATACCCTACTTATTCGGCACCTTATAACGAACAGGTTTTTTTAGATGCTTTTTCTTCGCCCGATTTGATACATTGGACAAAGAGCAGCCGTATTGTAGATACATCTGCAATTAAGTGGGCAAAAAGAGCCATGTGGGCTCCGGCAATAGTCGAGAAAGGTGACAAATATTATTTGTTCTTCGGAGCGAACGACATTCAAAATGACACAACTCTTGGAGGCATTGGTGTTGCCGTTTCCGATAGGCCAGACGGGCCGTTTCGTGACTACCTCGGCAAGCCTTTGATTGATAAATTTCATAACGGTGCTCAACCTATTGATCAATCTGTTTTTAAAGATAAAGACGGCCAGTATTACATGATCTATGGCGGTTGGAGACATTGTAACATAGCCAGGCTTAATAATGATTTTACAGGATTCTTACCATTTGAAGACGGAACAGTGTTTAAAGAAATAACTCCTAAAAACTATGTCGAAGGTCCTTTAATGTTTACCAGAAAAGGAAAATATTATTTTATGTGGTCCGAGGGTAATTGGACTGGTCCCGACTATTCTGTTGCGTACGCCATATCCAACTCTCCTACTGGTCCTTTTGAGCGTATAGGAAAAATATTACAACAAGATGCAACTGTTGCCACAGGTGCAGGTCATCATTCGATATTGCAGGTTCCCAAAACGAATCATTATTATATTGTTTATCACCGAAGACCTTTAGATGAAAAAGATGCAAATCATCGAGTCACCAGTATCGACCTAATGACCTTCGATAAAAAAGGATTAATCCAACAGGTTAAAATAACTAAAGAAGGCGTGAAGATGGAGTTATTGAAATAATTAAATGTTATTCATGCAGCTTAAAAAAGAAATCAAAATTGTAAAAGGGCTTCCTATTTATAAGTGTCTGCTTAGACCCAATAACATGTCCCTCGCTTTATAACAATAAAAAGCCAGCATAATCGTTATCTGCTATATCAGAAAATGTTTAAAAACAGCAGTGGAATGAGAAAGGAAACATTGAGATTGAAAGCAATGAAGCGTTACCTGAAACAATTTCCGGAACTTACTAATAAGCTGCAGGATATTGTAGCACTCGCCTCACAGATAACGGGAGTGCCGGTAGCATTTATTACTCTTTTAGATAAGGAAGTTCAATGGGTCACCGTAAAGCATGGCTTCCCTGTCGAGCAGATGCCACGGGCCACCTCTTTTTGCACTCACACTATTGAGCAGGAAGAAGTAATGGTTGTTCCTGATGCGACCACTGATAACAGGTTTACCAATAATCCTTTAGTGGCCCATCCTCCGTCAGTGAAATACTATGCAGGCATCTCTTTAAAAAACGGTGATGGCTATAATGTAGGAACATTGTGTGTAATGGACGTAGAAACACATCATTTAACCAATGAGCAGTTACAGTCACTTAAAGCATTATCAAGGCAAGTCACCATTATAATGGAACTCAATCTTTCTGTCGACCATTTAAGAAAAAGTGTTGAACAAATAGAAGAACGAAATAAGGCTTTAAAAAAAATTGCTCAGGTTCAATCACATGACATACGTGAACCTTTAACCTCAGTAATGGGTGTTATGAACCTTATTAAAGAAGAAAACTATCCAAACAACAGAGAATATTTTAAATACCTGGAAACCGCAGTGAAACGGCTTGATGAAAAAATTTGTTCTATCGTAAAGATTAGCAGTACCGCTCATTTAATGAACTAACTACGGGATTACAGTACTATCATTGCATTTAACCAGCACACTTTAAATTATTTAAACCAACATTACAAAAAAAGGTTCTGAATCCCAAAACCTTTTTTAATGTTGAATATCTTTCTTTACCTCTTACATTTTAGTGCTGTCATTAGTGGATTTTTTCGAGTTCATATTCCCATTCATTTTATTTTGCATCTCCATCATTTTGTCCATACATGGTTTCATGGTTGGGTTCATGCTCATCATTTTCATCATGTCTCTACCTTGAGTAAACCCCCAATGCTCTACAGCCTTCCCATCTTTTATTTTTACCATATCCACACCTGTCATATCCATTTTTGTTCCGGCAGGCATTCCCATAGACGCATCGGCAGTAGTACCGGTCATACGGAAATAAGCAAAATGATAATCTCCGTCTGTTGCTTCGGCAATTGATTCCATTTTAAGATCTTTCACCTGGTTATGGTATTGCATGAACAGCTTTTTAAGTGTATCAATACCATGCATATCTCCCATATCTCCATGGTCAACGATATCTTTATCAATAAAGCTGTCGAGCTTGTTTACATCCCCGGTTTCCATAGCCCTGTAAATTTCTTTACTGTTAGCCCTGTTTTTTTCATTGTCCGAATTAGCGCTTCCTGCACCTGTCGTACCTGTGTCTTTACAAGAGATGAATAAACAAAGCATGATTGTGACTGCTGAAAAAAGAAAACTTTTCATTTTAGTTGATTTTGATTTTAATTAAAAAATTTGTTACGCCGGTATAATTAACAGGAAGCTCTAATTTTTTCATTAATAATGGATGAACTAAAATAGAATTTCTTTTTCAGAAAGTGAAATAGTTTTAGTTTCATTTGAAACCTGTCTTACGAGGATAAATAAGAAGCAGGTTAATAATGTTAATAGTTACTTCTATTAATTTTTAATATCTTTTTTAAGTGAAAGATTTTTTAAGTGCCACTAAGAAATAGATTGATAATGAAAGCGATGTTTAAAACGATTAAAATCAAAATTTTTTAAAATCTTAATCCATAACTTTCTGTCGCAAGTACATCTCTCCACTGGCTAATCAGTTTTTTATAGGCTTTACCTACCGGCATTATCTGCCGGTTTAAGTCGTATAACCCTAGTTCATTTACATTTCCTGCATCGTTTCGTAACGCACTGTCCCAATC
>JBBPZJ010000246.1:0-6866 GCA_038199395.1 Chitinophagales bacterium | reverse complement strand
ATACATCTGCTCTTGCTGCTACTTGTAAAGCTTTGAAATGATACATCCTAAAAAAAGATTTGTATGAGTTGTTGCAGTTTTCATTGATTGCTACTAAATTTATAATACAACTATAAAACTGATGCTTACTCTTGACCAATTCAAACTATTGCCTAATATAGAAAAGGGAACTATTATTTTTAATGATGCTGAATTTATTGCGGAACGGAGAGAAGGCGTTCTAACAATATTACTATATCAACTATACTCTTTTTATGTCGAAGTGTATTATCAGCAAGATTTGAATGAGATACAGAGACTGCGGACTTTTAGCAACACTGAATTATTAGAACCGTACCTCGAGCAAGTTAAAATCCAGTTTTAGCTGCAAGTGCATTTTGTGTAAAACTATATTATAAGACTTCCTTTTAGCATTGCGCTATTACTGGCGCTATTAAAATGGCAATGGGGCGAAAATCATAAAGCGTGAACGACCATGTAAACCTCCTTCATGTTTTATTGATAATTGGTCGGTAAACAATTATTAAGGCATATTTTTGAGTATGGAGAATTTTGAAACACAATGTGTACATCCGATCAGGGATGACAAAAATTTCAATGGAGCGGTTACTTCAGGTATTTATCCTGCAGTTGCTTATAACTATTTAGACGATGTCCCCTTACAATACCCCGGGTTTTATTCTACTTATAACCAGGAGCGGTTAGGTCAAATAATTTGCAATTTAGAAAGAGGAGCCTGGGGTATGGTTTTCAGTTCGGGTATGGCTGCTATCAGCACTGCTATTTTAAGCTTTGTCAGCCAGAGTGATCACATTGTTCTTTCAAAGGATCTATATGGAGGTACTTTAAAATTTGCAAACGAAGAACTGCCAAGGCGAGGCGTTTCATGTAGTTATGCAGGTCACTCCGCAGACAGCTTCGAGTCGGTGCTGCAAGAGAATACAAAAATTATTTATATTGAAACACCATCTAATCCACTGCTAAACATTGTTTCAATTAGAGAAGTTTGTGCTATAGCAAAAGCAAAAGAAATAGTTACCATCATCGATAACACTTTCGCTTCTCCTATCAATCAATTACCTATCGGGGAGGGAATTGATATATGTGTACATAGCGGCACTAAATACCTTGGAGGCCACAACGACCTTCCTTATGGAGCTTTGGTTTCTAACACCCTAAACAACAAAGATATTATCCTTAACACAGCAAAAATGTATGGTGGATCTTTGACACCTTCTGAATGCTATTTAGCAGAAAGAAGTCTAAAAACACTGGCACTGAGGGTAAAAAAGCAAAATGAAAACGCATTAAACATTGCTCATTTTTTAAACAGTAATACCGCAGTTAAAAAAGTGTATTACCCAGCGCTTGCATCACATCCTCAACACGCTATAGCTAAGCAACAAATGAAAGGTTTTGGTGGAATGGTCTCTTTTGAGTTAAATACTGATTTAGACGGAATTATTAAATTTCAACGCCAGCTCAGGCTTATAAAACCTGCATTAAGCCTGGGTGGAGTTGAAAGCCTTATATGTTCGCCGGTTTTTACATCTCATCGATATCTGTCTAAAAAAGAAAGACTTGCCATAGGAATTGAAGATAACCTGTTGAGATTATCGGTTGGTATTGAAGATGACCTCGATTTAATAGCTGACATTGATCAGGCAATAAAACGAAGCGTTTGTTAGAAAGTGAGCGAAGCTTATCACATGCCTGCAGAAGGATAAGATGGCACTGTTCGTCACTAACGCTTCGTTATACTATCGCAGCCAAAATCATTATAAAAGGATCTCCTACGCTACAATGGTTTTGAGATAATTAAAACTATTTGTAACATTCTGAAAAGGCTGGGGCGCTCCGTCCTGTTCTACAAAAAAGTACTTCATGCCTGATTCTTTTGCATCATCAAAAATGCGTTTGAAATCAACAATACCGCTTCCAACCTCTGCCGGGCTTTTATTAATCTTATCCAGATCCTTTACATGCCAGAGTGGGAATCGACCCGGGTGTTGTTTAAATAATGCGATGGGGTCCTGATTTGCTTTAGTTGCCCAGGCCAAATCCAATTCCATTTTCACCAGATCTTTATCTGTATTGGCAAGCACGTAATCGAAAGGACGATGTCCCTCAACCTGGTCAAACTCTGTAGTGTGATTATGGTAAGCAAACTGAACACCTGTTTTCTTGCATGCCTCACCTGTTCTATTAAACACTTCCACAGCACTTTTTATCTCATCCAGCGTACCGACAGGTATACTAGAGCATACTACGTAAGTTATTCCACCCTCCGCTGCATCATCTGCCACCTGCTTATAATTATCTTTCAGGTTCAGTGTTGGAGCCATGTTTTTAGAACGGTCAGCCATCTTCTGTATTCTCGCTGAATCCTCTGCTGTTTTAGCTCTCTTCAACAATTGCTCTCTGCCGAAAGGTGCACCACCTATATGTGCGGCACGCCAGTTCATACCCATGTCCTTTACCATCGAAGCGAATTCTTTCGGCTTAAATCCGTAATAATTTCCTTTGAAAGAACCTGCACTTTCCAATTCTTTGTAGCCAATTTCAGCTAACTTTTGTAACGTGCCTTTTGCATCTTTTGTCATTAAATCGCCAAGGGTATATAACTGTAATCCAATGGGCCATTTTGCTTTGGAAAATAAACCTGCACTAACAGGACGAGTTAATAATAGACTAGCTAAAGTAAAGGTGCCGGACTGCTGTAAGAATTTTCTTCTGGTTGTCATTTTAATTATTTATCTGATAAAGTTATTAATAAAAAGCGGCCAGCCGCTGCATTGGCAAAAAAAGAAAACATCCACAACTACTTCTTTTTCGGTTTCCTGAATTGCAGTATTTTCAAGGGGAAGCCTCTCAGTATAACCTTCCCCACTGTTGGTAGAAAAAATTTTACGAATCCCTACTTGTTTAATACTTACGACAATTATTGGTATCCCTGATTTTGCTTGAACTGATCCTTATTGCTTACAGCGTCTATTTGGCTTTGGGGTATTGGCCGTACAATATGAAAAGGTTGAATATAGCTGGCGGCATCAGGATTGAGTGCTTTTACACGATCAACAAGTTTGTTTGTACGTTTTAAGTCAAACCAACGCAGTTGCTCACCATACCAGAACCTCGAAAATGAATATGTTGCGCTTACCAACGTTTCAAAACCTGAAGCTTTTGTGTATACAGTACTTGCAGTTAACCCGATTGGATTACAAGCAGCAATAATTAGGCATTAAAACGAAAATCAGGAATTAAATAAAAGATATAAACTGCCGCTAAAGCTGCGATTCCGGAGTAAAGAATTTGGTAATCATAAAGCAAACAACTTAAATGTCAGGCCCAGCGGAATTTTAAACAACAGGAGAAAAAAGGTTTTTTTGAGCCAGGCAAAGTTGCTACTGTCAGCAGCCGTTGCGTCGCCCTCTTATACTTGCAAGGTCACTATTCAGCAAAATTAAAAGCCTATTCTTCCCCGGCTAAATGCACTATCATTCGTTATCAGGCACAATTTTAATTTAACTAAAATTTGCTTTTGCCTGCTTTTACGCAAGCGTGCCACAAAGGCGAAACTTCCCAGAGAAAGAGAACTGGGCCAAGTCATTTCATAGCAAAATATCGGTATAAAGCGGGAATAGGCCGATGTTTAAATATCTCCAAAGATGGAGAATTACTTAATTTTAGATGTAAAACACATCCAAACTAAGATGAACGAGATTAAAAAAGAAGACATCAAACAAGAAGTGTTTGATCTGTATGATGACTACGCACACAACCGGGTCAACAGGCGAGACTTTATGCAAAGGCTATCCACATTTGCAGTGGGAAGTCTCACAGTACCGGCCCTTATGAGTTTTTTGATGCCGGACTACCAGGGTGCCATTCAGATTCGGGCAGATGATCCGAGACTAAAATCCGAATACATAAATTATCAGTCTCCAAAAGGCGGAGGAACCATTAAAGCGCTATTGTCGATGCCGGCAGATGCGAAAAAGAAACTTGGAGGTATTGTAGTTGTGCATGAAAACCGCGGATTAAATCCATACATTGAAGATGTTGCCAGGAGAGCTGCGCTTGCAGGATTTATTTCGATTGCGCCTGACGCTTTAACTCCATTAGGCGGTTATCCGGGTAATGACGACGCCGGCCGGGAACTGCAAAGCAAACGCAACCAAAATGAAATGTTAGAAGATTTTATTGCGGCATACGATTATCTTAAAAATCAAAAAGACTGCAATGGTAAAATTGGTGTGGTAGGTTTTTGCTTTGGTGGCGGTATTGCAAATAAAATGGCAGTACGTATTCCTGATCTGGCTGCTGCAGTACCATTTTATGGAGGCCAGCCAGCGAAAGAAGATGTTCCGAAAATAAAAGCACCGCTGCTTATACACTACGCGGGGCTTGATACACGAGTAAATGAAGGCTGGCCTGCTTATGAAGCAGCGTTGAAGGAAAATAACAAAGAGTATTCAGCTTACATTTATCCAGATGTAAACCATGGCTTTCATAATGATACAACCCCAAGATACGACAAAGCTGCAGCAGACCTTGCCTGGAAACGTACCATTGATTTTTTCAATGAAAAATTGAAGTAATAATCAAAGCGAACAGAATCGCTTGTCATGAAAATAAAGTCCAATTTTTACAAAGATTGATGCGACACAACAACTTTGTTGCATCAATCTTATGTGTAGAACGATAACAGCTACAGATTTAGCTTCTGAGACAAGTCCTATAAAATTGATCAATTTGTTGTTTTGTACTTTAAAACGATTCAACTGATTATATTTGTTCCCGCAATATTGAGACACAAAGTGTAAATACTGAGAATGAAAGAATATCGCTCGTTATAATGCTGCAGATTTTTTATTTTAAATAAAACTTTCTCAACTATTTTGTTGCAGTACACAAGATTAAATTGAAAGATTTCTTCAGGAGAATACATTTTCTAAAGTTCTCTTCGCAACATAGCTTTTGCCCTGTTAAGCCGAACCTTCACATGCCCATCATTCAAAAGAAATGAAATTTCTACTGATTTACACGATATATCCAAATACCTCCACGCCTGGAAATCTTATTAGTGCTTTTGTCAACATTATTTTTCTGCGCATAGTTACCTTAACTGATCTTACTGTACATTCGCATGGTAAGTTGCATCGGGGCGTTTTGCTTTAGTCAAAACTGAGATTGTACCCGTGTACCTGATCTGGGTAATGCCAGCGTAGGAAATGCAATGGTTCATTTAGTTACACAAGTGAAGCAGCATTTCCAGTAAGCGGACTTGCTGCTTTTTTTATAGCTAAATGAAAAAATATGGGATTTGAACTCATCACAAAAGAACTCGCAAACTGGCAAGGACGTAAGGAATGGTTCTTCAACAGAGAACATACCGACACTTATGAGCAATGGTATGAAGGTCGTTATAAACGAGCAGAAGTCTGGCAGAAAAAAGTGATTGCAGACCTTGTTAAAAAGGATGCACGTGTTTCCCAACTACTTGAATTTGGATGTGGCACAACACGGTTTACCCGTTGGTGGAAAGATATCGGCATTGAGGCTACCGGTGGTGATCTTTCGCCCTTTATGCTGGGACAAGGGGTTCACTTGTTTAAGGGAGATCTTGTATTAGCAGATTCCCATTTCATGCCTTTTAAAGATCACACTTTTGACGCCGTTGCCTTTATCACCACTTTTGAATATTATCGTGACCCTGTTAAAGTCATTCGCGAAGCGGCACGTGTAGGCAAACACGGGATCGTATTTGGAATGATGAATAGAAACTCCCCGAAAGTGGTACGCAGAAGGGTGCAGCAGATGTTTGGCAAAAACCCTTTTTATGTTACAGCTACTTTTTATACTCCTGCCATGCTGATTGAAAAAATAAGTATTGCAATGAAAGGAAGAAATTATTCCATAGAATGGACATGCACAGGTTTACCAAAATGGTTTCCTGTGCAGCAATGGAGTATGCCCTACGGAGATTTCTTTGGCCTGTATGTTAAACTGCTTGATTAATGAAACAATTTCCTGATACAGGTAAGATACAAGACGAGTTCTTTAAATCGTCTATTTATCCATTTTGCGGAAGTCGTCGTGAAGAAGTAATTACGCCTGCTCAATATGGTGTTGATGTTTCTATCGTCAAATTGCCAAATGGTTTTGAAATGGCGCTTACAAGTGATCCGCTTACACTGATCACTACAATAGGGTTAGAAAAATCAGCGTGGCTATCAGTGCACCTGATGGCTAATGACATGGCGACTACAGGCAAAGCACCTATGTATGCGCAGTTTGTACTTAATCTTCCTCCAACACTTTCTATAAAGGAGTTTGACGATTATTGGCAACATATTCACGGGTTTTGTGAAGAGATGGGAACGGCCATTACCGGAGGGCACACCGGAAGGTTTGAAGGACAAAACTCTACCGTTGCAGGAGGTGGAACAATGATATCAATTGCTCCACAGGGTGAAATGATAACGAGCACAGGAGCAGCGGCAGGTGATGTAATTATTGTAACGAAAGAGTCGGCGTTAATTGCCACTTCTGTTTTAGCGCTCAGCTTTCCCGAAACAATTAAAAACAGGTGCGGTGTAGAGGTGCAACGAATGGCAGCAGAACTATTTTATAAAACAAGTGCTTTGCAGGATGGCTTAACGGCAGCAACATTAAATAGCAAAAATGATAAAGTAGTCAGGGCGATGCACGACGTAACGGAAGGAGGATTGCTGGGCGCAATTTATGAAATGGCTCTTGCCTCAGGTTGCGGTGTTCTCGTTGATGAAAATTGTTGACCTACCGGCCACGTGCAACAACAGGTGTGTAGCGTGTTCGATATTGATCCGCACTATTGCATCGGT
>JBBPZJ010000245.1:0-20441 GCA_038199395.1 Chitinophagales bacterium | reverse complement strand
GCATCTAAATAGTCTGAGGGGGTAGGCCGCCATTTACGAACATCATCACTTCCTAAAAATTTAGGCATCCCCCGTGTTTCTTTATACCTATCAATTTTTGTCCTTTCCAACACAGCATTTCCCACAGATTCCCCGAATGCCAGCGAGTTCTCATAGCTGTCTTTATCAAGCACAGTTTGGAAATCATCATAAACTTTCTTCTCATAATTAACCAAAGTGTCTTGAGAGAAAGTAATTTTTTCAGCAACAGTAAAGAAAGCTTTAGTTGCGGCGAGTAAGTAATTGTACTTCTTATTGTTCTCAGGAACGGGCATTGCAGGAAATCCGTTAAGGTTTTTTGTTATTGAAACATATCCCTTTTTATCAAATTTCAACGCTTCATAGGCAGCTAAGGAAGTATATGAATAAATTCTGCTGGAGACCGGAGGAGAAAACATATCAAGAATGATTACCTCGGTTAATTGATGAAAATTATTGTGCAACAAATTTACATCGGTAAGTAAGGTAGGACTAGCTTTTTGTTGCTTCTTCTCGTGGCAACTAAAAGTTATCACACATATCATTAACCATAGTAACGTTGCTTTCATATGCTTACCTGTTGTTGCTAATTTTTTAAGGTACGATTGCTGGAAGTTATATTTTTTTGAAACGTGCAAGCATTTCATTAACCGGTGTCTCATTTTTATATGAAAAAGCTAACTTTCCTTTCTTATCATACACAGCAGTAAATGGTGTTTTATCTAACCTGTAGTAATTGCGCAAAACATAACTTGTTCCTTCAGTACCCACAGTAATGTTGCGAAATTGTGCTATCTGGTATTTTTTTTCAAACCATGGTAATTCATTTGGTGCTTTAAATGTAACCATCACAATACTTGCTTTATCCAACTGATGTATCTTCTTAAACAGTTCGTCCATCAATTTAATACAATGGTCACAATCCGGAGCGAAATAGATAAGTACTAATGGAGCATTCTTACTAACGTCATTATTAGTAAAATAACTACCGTTTGACTTTAATATTTTAAAAGAAGGAATAACTGAGCCAGGCTTGGGGTCTGCTGCCTGGCCATTAG
This sequence comes from Chitinophagales bacterium, assembly GCA_038199395.1. Taxonomy (GTDB): domain Bacteria; phylum Bacteroidota; class Bacteroidia; order Chitinophagales; family Chitinophagaceae; genus Segetibacter. The sequence goes on along the minus strand of JBBPZJ010000245.1, from coordinate 19,365 downwards.
AAGATAAAGTACCGATAATTAAAACAAGAGATAAACAAATACTTTTCATGCAAATGAACTTGCTGCCATAAATGTGTTGGTGTATGGCAAGTAAATTAATTATTAAAAATATTGAAACTTATACACCGGAGTTGGGTAACAGTATAAGTTAACCAATATTTAAATGATTCTGATTTAGAGACTAGTACACTAAAAATGTTTCTTACCCGTGTTTTCCAAAACAATAAAAGGGGGACTTTTCTTCCAATCAAACCTGGATTTAATCATAACAGGACCTACAGAAAAGTTGCCTAAAATTAAATCAACTTTCCCATCGTTATTTATGTCTCCGGCTTCCATTGTAAGCCAACGGCCTACTTGCGTTCCAACAGCAGAATAGGGGCTGAAGGTCATATTGCCTCTATTCTCCAGGTAAACGAATCCTTCCTCGGGATGATTTTTATAATCTGCAAAAAATGAAATGGTAGCAATATCTATGTCGCCGTCATCATCATAATCCCTCGCAATTGCCTTATAGCACCCGTTAATATGAAAAAAATATTTTTGACTAAAGTTGTTTTTTCCATCATTAATAAAAATATAAACCCCGTGAAAAGGCTTTAAAATAGTAGAGTAATCTGCATTATCGCCACAGGTATAAACAATATCGGGATGGCCGTCTTTATTGAAATCGGCAAATTCAAAATAAGAAGAACCAAAAACCGGAGGGAAACGCAGGACTTGTTTTTGAGAAAACGTGCCATTCCCATTGTTAGTAAACAAAAAAATTCCTTCATCTCCCTGCGCAAATAGTGCCCATATATCTTGTAGTCCATCATGGTTGTAATCTTCAACGTAAGCTTTTATCGCTCCCGGCAATGCCCTCAAAATATGTTTATCAAACTTTCCATTTCCTATATTTTCCATCCATGATAAAGCCCCAGTCTGAAAACCGAATTCGCAGACCAAATAGTCCTTTTTGCCATCATTATTAAAATCCGCAGAAGTTGTCTGTACCGGTCTTGCCATTCCCTGAAATAATGCTGAATCGACTTGTATGAACTTGTCACTAGAATTCAAAGAAATATTTGCTACACTACCATACTTACCATTGTTAGGATTCATTACCCCAACATCACAAATAAGCCAGTTTTTACCTTTTACTTCAACATCTAACAATGGACCTTTGCTATTTACCGAATCAATAATGGTCAAATTCTCATCAATTCTATATAGCATTTGTTTTACTGCATCCTCTAGTAAAAAAGTTTTTTTAGAAGAAGTTTCAACAAATTTTAATATACAACTGGCAGGTTCCGGATAATTAATTGAAGGCGTTTTTATAGCAAAATTTACTAAATCATTTTTTATTGTCTTTTGAGCACTGTCATTTGGAACAAGGTTTTCGGGAGACGTGGCAACATAATAGTCGATAATGCTTTTCCATTCTTGCGGCTTTAATAATGGCTCCTGCGGATAAAACCCTTTCTCCAGATTAATATCATTTCTGCTGGAGGGATATTTCATATAATTCCATGAGAAAATTCCCAGCCTTGGCCCCATCGCTGGTAATACCCCTTGCTCCCAGGTTTTCGAATCTAACAAATTGGGATCAGGTAAAGCATGGCATCTTTGACAGTAATCTGAAGCTAAAGATTTGCCCTTTCTGATACTATTATTAGAAATTTCAGGATGACTGTTGTTTCGATGAATATCGCTACAACTGGTAACTAACAAACAAAAGGACAAAACTAAAACCGTAACAGAAAGAAAGAATTTTTTGATCTCAACCATTTAAAAAATTATAAAACCTGTCTTAAAGCGTTATCATATTAAAAAAAAGGAAATCATATACCAGCCTGTTAAGGGAGGTTAGAAATTTACAGTTCTAATACTTCCCTTGTAATCTATAATTTCTAATTTAGCAATGTTGGTGTCGACATTTAAAAATCTGCCAGACTGAGATAAAAACGAAGCGCCGTAATTAACCTCACGCTTTTGTCTGGTTCCGTTTTTATATGTTACAATTACGCTGGTTTCTAATGGATTTATAGAAACGTACTTTACCTCTTTTTTTAACTCAAAAGCTTTCAGTCCGCTTTTGTTTTCACTTGTTACAAGTAAACATTTTCCGTCTGATCGACGTAATTTAACCAGTGCTTTAGCATTTCCCGGAACAAACCAACCACTTTGTAAAATCTTTAATGATGTAAATCCTCCTTTGCCATCGCCCTTTAAAAATAAACCATTACAAGCGTCATATCTCCCAACAGAGACTTCTGTTCCGTAATCATTTCCTGTAGCTAAAAGGTCCAGGTTTCCGTCGCCATCAAAATCTTCTGAAATCATACCGTTCATACATGAAAACTGGGTTTCTAAAGGGAGTTGACTAATTGAAAATTTGCCGTTTCCATCGTTTCTTATATAACTATTACTAAAATAGTTTGCCTGCAGTTTTAATACATCTTTCATCTCCTCTTTACTAAACATCTTATCGAAAGTTGCAGCAGCATAAGACTTATAATTCTGGAACTTAGTTTTAAATGAAATTAATTGTTTTGCCATATCATCTCTCAGGTGGACAGGGTATTCTCTTTTTTCCTTGTTTTCCTGGGATGCAGGCAGATAAATTGTAGGGATAGCATCAAAATTTCCATTATTATCAAAGTCTTTCGCATAAATATTAACCGGATATTGTTCGCTGGCTTTGTAAAAAGAATTTAGCCCCAGATTTCCTGCTACATAATCAATATCACCATCATTATCAAAATCACCCGGAATTATGCTTGTCCACCATCCTCTTTTGTCCGTTATATTATCCGAAGCTGTAATATTTTCGAAAGCGCCTTTATTATTTTTATAAAACATAATTGGCATCCATTCCCCTGTTAATACCAAGTCTTGCCAACCATCATTATTAAAATCAGTCCAAACTGCATCACACACCATTCCTACATTAATAAGTGTTTTTGCTACGGTCGCTGTCACATCGGTAAATTTCACTACGCCGTTTTTTGAATCGTTGCGGTATATAAAACTCGAAACAGGTTTCGGGTAATTCCAGGGTTCAACCCTTCCGGCTATAAATAAATCAAGGTCACCATCTTTATCGAAGTCTGCTGCCCGTACACAAGATTTACTGGTAAAATTTTGAGGCAATGTATTTGAGGTGATTGTAAAGTTGCCTTTGCCATCGTTTAGATACAATTGGTCACTGTAAACACTTGAATTTGGGCCTCCTTCAAAACCTCCGCTTGCTGTATACAAATCCAGGTCTCCGTCGCCATCAGCATCGAATAACGTCAGGCCTTCATCCTTCCAGTTTTTTGTCTGTAAATTAGCCGCAGCGAACAACAACTTTTTATTAAAAGAGCCATCTTTTTTCTGTATAAACAAAGTTGGACTTATACCTGCTGATCCTCCAACAACAAAGTCTTCTAAACCATCGGCGTCAACATCTCCAACAGCTAAAGCAGGACCATATTCTGAAAACTTGTGAGGAAGCAACTTCTGAATATTAAAATCTATAAAATCTTTTGAAGAGTCAGTATAGGCAAAGTTTTCAGAATTTGATACGTCTTTAAATAATGTATTAGTAGCCAGAACTTGTTTTTCCCAATTGTATGTTTCATCTGCATTTTCAATATCTGCTACAATTGTTTTGTCAACAGCTATATTTCTCATCACCTGTTTTTTACCATTTGGCCATTTAATAACAGCAGAATCAACCAATGAAAAATTGCCCAAACCGAAATGAGCAAAATTTTGAACAGAGGATAAATAACCTCTATAAGGAGTGTTTTCATATACCTGCTGCTTTCCCTGGCCATAGTACAATTCCACCCAGGTGCCCATACCATTTGTATTTAAACTATCTCCCTTAAAAGTAAATTGCAGAAAATGATTTTCATCTTTATTCAATTCTCTTTGGTTGTTACGACATAAAGAAGCTTCACCATTAATATTATTGACGACAAAATCAAGATCGCCATCGTTGTCTAAATCTGCGTAAACAGCACCATTCGAAAAAGTGGGTGCCGAAAGACCCCAGTCATTGGTAGTATTTGAGAATGTGAGATCTCCGTTATTTTTAAAAGCGTAGTTAGAAATTTTAACCTGGGGAATTTGATCTAATATCTCCTTTTTTGAAGCGATAGAAAATGCTTTTTGTCTAAACCCCATAAAGTCATGATCGGTTACATCTTTAGGAAAACCATTTGTAATAATAATATCGCGAAAACCATCATTATCAAAATCAGCCACTGAGGGTGTCCAGCTCCAATCAGTTTCAGCTACGCCCGCAAAAAAAGAAATATCGCTAAAAACAGGAGGGCCAATTGTATCATTTAAACCGACTCGGTTTCCCTGGTTAATTTGTAAGACGTTGCGTACATATTGGTATTGGTAACCGTAATAATCGTTGTTTTGATACCGCTGGTAGCTCAACGCATTCATCATCATTTTTTTGCGGTAATTATCTTCGGGATTCATATCTGCCTCAATCACATCCGCTAATCCATCATTATTGATATCAATCACATCCTGCCCCATAGAATTTTCGGAAGTATGTTTAAAATAAAGACTTGCCTGGTCAGTAAAGCTTCCGTCTTTGTTATTGATATAAAGAACATTGTTAGATAAGAAGTCGTTAGTAACATAAATATCCTTCCAACCGTCTTTATTAATGTCTGTAATAGTTACCCCATGGCCATATCCTTCAATAGTAACTCCTGCGTCTTTGGAGACATCACTAAATACAGGATGTTTTAACTTATCATCCCAGTCATTTCGATATAGCTTATCGGTATTTGGATGTTCACCGTTTTTCAGAACTGGTCTGAATGTGTTGGGAAATTGATTTGGAATTATCTCATTAACGAGGAGATACACATCTAAATCACCGTCATTGTCATAATCGAAAAATGCAGCCATCGTTGAGTGAGAAGAATCATTAAGATTATAGGCGGCGGCTTCATCCCTAAATTGTGGAATCCCGTTACTATCTAAACCTTTGTTTATATACAAAATGTTTTCTCTTTTCACTGGATTATTGGAGATAGAAGCACTTACATAAATGTCTAACCAACCATCATTATTAATATCAATTACGCTTATACCGCGGCTCCATTTTGCTTCTCCATTTACACCTGCCTTTTCAGTTATATCTTGAAATTTGAAATCACCTCTATTTAAGTACAGTTTATTTGATACCATATTACCCGCAAAGTACAAGTCCTGCAAGCCATCGTTATTAAAATCTCCAACACCAATACCTCCTCCGTTATAGATATTCTGAATGTCTAACACATTAAGAGTATCGTTATCGGTAATATTGTTGCTAAAATGGATTCCCGATTTCGAAGGGTCAATCTGCTCAAATAGTTTGTTCCTGGTGCAACCAAATAGTGTGAATAACAGCATTGAAATTATTAATCCTTTACACATATAACCACAAATCTAAAATTTTCAATTCAACTATTTTATCAGAGGACTTTTTCAAAAGATTAAATAACAAAACGTATTAGATTTCAGAAAAAATCCAGTACTATTATAAACAGAAGAACCACCTCTATAGGTGGCTCTTGTGTTTAGATATATTGGCAATTAAAAAACAGCAATTAGTAACCTGGATTTTGTTTCAAAGTTTCTTTACCGTCTTTAATACTCTGTGTAACAGCGAAAGTAGGAATAGGCATATACTCATCTCTGCCTTTTGTAAATTTAGCACCTGCAAGTGCAGATACCCGACGCAATGTTTCTTTCGCTAGATAATCATTGTTGATTGTCTCTGCTGTAATGCCCCATCTGTTAAGGTCAAAAATACGATGCCCCTCCATTCCTAACTCAAGCTTTCTTTCAAACCGCACAATTTTTCTGGCCTCTTCTTTACTAGCAAAAGGTGTTGGGTATTGTGAAACAACATAATTAGCTGCATTGGCACCGTTATCAAATTTTACCGCAGAATTTGCAGCCCTCGCCCTAACTCTATTGATATATTCCCTTGCCTTTTCCATGCTTCCTACTTCAATTTCTGCTTCTGCAGCCATTAGTAATACGTCTGCAAAACGCATAATGTTATAGTTGAGAGCGTTATTATTCCAGCCCCAACCAACAGAACCCGCAGTAGTACCAACATCAGATTTAAAGAATACATTTTTCTTTGGACCATAAGGACCACCATACGTAATAAGCCTTATCCAGGGTCTTCCCGGGTGAATACCCCAATCTAAATATGGTATACCGCGTCTTCCAACTGTATAGTCAAGCCTAGGGTCCAGGTTTCCCTGGTAAGGAGTAAACGGATCTGTAGCAAGCAACGTTTCATCACTTGTGACATTAGTGTCATTGTACGTATCTGGCATTGGTAATCCAGCAGCGTCGGTCCTAAAAGAATTTACGAGGTTTTGAGAAGGCTGAAAAAAGCCACAGCATCCGGCACCAGGAGTAGTAGAACTATGGGGATAATTTAGCGAATTATCATAGTTGCCATTTGTATTTGAACCATCACCATAAGATGATTGAATGGCGAAAACCGTCTCTTCATTATTTTCCTTCGTAATTCTAAAATTATCTTGATAATTGGCAGTTAAATTATATTTTACGCCTTGCGGATTTTTTCCGTTAGCAATAATTACATCAAATAAGGCTTTGGCTTCGGCAAACTTATTTTGAAACATATAAACCTTCGCCAACATTGCAGCAGCGGCCCATTTATTTGCTCTGCCTTTATTAGCCTTTACTTCCTCTAAATTATCATAGGCGAATTTAAAATCAGCTTCAATTTGAGGCCAGATGTTTATATAATTTCCACTGGCATCAGTATTTGGAACTTTAAAATCAGTTACTTTTTCATCAATATAAGGTATGTTATTATAAACTCTTTTTGCCTCAAAATGATGATGGCCTCTTAAAAAGCGTGCTTCTGCTGTTACCTGTTTTTTCTCAGCATCCGACATATCAGCAGCGTTAACAACTGATCGTAAAACCTGATTCGCCTGCCCCACGCCATCCCAGGTAGCGTTCCATTTAGTTAAAACAATAGGATTACTGGGAAGCGTTTCAAAACGCATAATAGGATTTTGATCGGTACGGTCGCTTGGTTCGGTACCTTTATAAGCGTCGCCTCCTCTAATGCTTCCCCAGGTCCAATTACTTGCTCCGGCATCTTGTTGTGCTGGGGGACCATCCAAAGTAGCATAAGCACTAATCAACATACCGTTAACCCCTACCTTATTAGTTAATTGGGCTTCACTATAAACACCCTGAGGTGGCGGATTTAAAAACTCTTCCTTACAGGAGTAATTGATCATTACGCCCGAAGCTATTAATAAGGAAAAAGACAATATTCTATTTTTCATATGAGAAAACAATTAAAATTATTTTTTTAGAAAGAAACATTTAAACCAAAAAGGAACATTTTAGGATTAGGAAATCCTGTCCGGTCTACACCGATATATTGATCAGTACCATTTCCCGAAATAAGGCTTAAGTCCGGGTCTGGACCAGTATATTTAGTTATAGTAAATAAGTTTTGAGCCTGAAGATAAATTCTCGCATTTGTAAGCTTCACTTTACTAATTAGGTTTTTAGAAAAAGTATAACCGACCTGAATAGTTTTGGCCCTTAGATAAGAAGCATCTTCGATGTAATATGAATTAGAAGTACTGGTGGTAAAAGATGTAAAGCCATTATTTGCACCAGAACCTAATTGGGGCAGTTTAGCATTCATATTACCAGGAGTCCACGTATCATTTAATACTCTTGTACTTACACCTCCAACAAATACACGCATATCAGTATAGTACTTAGTATAGTTGTAAATTTGGTTTCCGTAGTTCCAGAAGAAGAAGGCATTTAGGTCGAAGCTCTTATAGTTGACCCCAATATTTGTTCCTAATTGAAACTTAGGGTGAGGACTACCTAAAACCACCCTGTCTTTATCATCAATCACACCGTCATTATTTTGGTCTTTATACCTCCAGCTTCCAACTGTGGCGCCAGTCATCTTAGGACCTTTTGCAATTTCCTCTGCGGAATTAAAGAAACCATCAATCTGGTATCCATAAAAAGAAGAAACAGGAATTCCAGCCCGGGTAATTAATGCATTTGACAAACGATCTAAACCTTGAAGAAATATAGAACCTTCATCATTTGTTTTTACCAATTCGTTTTTGTAACGGGAGAAGTTTAATGATAAGTCATACCTTAAGTCGTTAGAAATCTTATCCCTTGTATTCACCGAAAGTTCGAAGCCTTGGTTACGCATACTACCAATATTTATTAAAGGCTGCGTAACTAACGGTTCTAAACTATTTCTTTGTCTTCTAATAAGAAGGTCTTTGGTGTCGTTTCGGAAAACATTAGCTGAGAAGTCCCATTTTCCTTGTAGAATAGAAAGGTCTAAACCGATATTCTTAGTTTCAGTAGTTTCCCATTTTGTACCCGGGTTACCTTGAGTGTTAGCCCTGTAACCCTGGGTTGAAGAGGTATTGGTACCGTTAATGTCGTAATTAGTACTACTAGGATCAGATGTAAATGTTGAGTACTGATTCAATCCGGGCACATTACTAATGCTACCCACCTTACCATATCCAGCCCGTATCATCAAATTTGATATCCAGCCAACATTTTTCAAAAATTCTTCACTTGAAACTCTCCAACCTGCACCTACAGAAGGGAAAACTCCATAACGCTGCTCTATACCCAAAACAGAAGCACCATCCCTTCTAACAGTACCGTTGATTAAGTATTTACCTTTGAAGGTATAATCGAGTTTTCCAAATAACGAGTATATCGCAGAACGGCCAGTGTTATAATTAGAAACACCCCTGTCTCCAAGAGACCTTGCAACTCCGGTATTCAGGCCAATAAAATCAGGATCTTCAAAATCGAAGTTTTGTGCAAAAGCCCTCACCCCGCGGCTATCTCTTTTAATTGCTTCTGAACCAATTAAAGCTTTAACTTCATGATCAGTTGCAAACGTTTTTTGAAAATTTAGTGTATTAGTCCAGGTCCAGTTTAAATAACTCCAACCCTGCTCGGTCAACTGCGTATTACTTTGGTTTTCGGCACGCTCGTATGTAAATCTGTTAATAATCTTTTCAAATTGACTACCAAGATCAAGACCCATCGAAGTACGGGCGGTTAGATAATCTGTAAATATTACTTCACCAAACACGTTTCCAAAAAGTTTTACGACCTTATTGGTATTATCCTTTCCTCTGATGAGGTTTGCTAACGGGTTAGTACCATTACCAGATTCTCCGATTGCATTTCCACCAAAACCTCCGGCAATATCGTAAACAGGTATATAAGGTACCATTCTAAATGCCTGAGACCAGGCAGCACCCTCACCTCTTTGCTCACCACCTAAACGGTTCTCGTAACTGACCTGCAAATTCTCTCCAAATCGAAAAAAGCTTGTAGGCTTAAAGCTAGTATTGGCACGCACAGTATAACGATCATAACCAGTATATTTAAATGTGCCAGCCTGATTATAATAATTTAATCCCACAGAATAAAGTGCTTTGTCTGTACCCCCTGTTGCTGTAATTTGATGGCTCTGAAGAATACCTGGTCTTGTTATTACATCAAACCAGTTAGTTCCGATTGGATCGGTTTTGTAAATTTGGTAGACGCTCCCGGGAGTTGTTGAAGACAGTGCCGGATTAGCCCTTGGATCACTAGCTGAAACACCCCCTTTAAAACCATTACTAACAACAAAGTAATCAGGTAGTGTTAGACTTGAACCAAAAACAGGATGACTCGTAGCACCACTTCTTTTCAAATACTCTATATACTCAGTAGTATTCAAAAGATCAGGCTTCATTTTGTTTGTTATCTGTTGCACCCCAACGTAAGTTTCATAAGTAACCTGGCTTCTTCCAGCCTTTCCCTGACGAGTAGTGACAATCAATACGCCATTAGCAGCCCTTGTACCATAAATAGAAGCAGAAGTTGCGTCTTTCAGTACTTGTATTGATTCAATATCTTGCGGATTTAATAAAGACGGGTCTTCTGTAGGAACCCCATCAATTACATACAATGGATTATTGTTTCCAAAAGATTGAAAACCCCTGATACGGACGACAGCAGGGGATCCGGGAGCGCCTGTGCTACTAACCGTTACACCTGTTGCCCTTCCCTGTAACTGAGCAGCTAAATTGGAAGCAGGACTTGTAGTTAGGTCTTCCGTATTAATTACGGAAACTGCGCCAACAATATCTCTTTTTCTTTGACTGGAGTAACCAGTTACTACTACCTCTGACAAAGCGGAACTACTGGCTTTTAATGATACAGCAACTGAAGATCCTGTAACACCGACAGTTTGATTTTCAAAACCAACTGAAGATACGGTGAGCGAATTTTTGCCCGGGGGCAGGGTAATAGAAAAACTCCCGTTTGCATCTGTTTGAGTTCCGAGTGTGGTACCTGTTACAGCCACGGTAGCTCCAGAAGCAGGCTGGTCATTGGTACCGGTTACCTTACCGGTAACTACTCGCTGAGCAAAGGAAATCATCGAGGATAGAGTAAAGAGAAACATGAATCCCAACTTGAGGGATCTTAATTTGACAAGCATTTGCATCGGTGTTTAAAAGGTTATTTTAATGCGCAATCTAAATTAGAAATCAATACTTTTTAAAGATCAGATACGGCATTTGCTTATTTAAGGTTTTTTTAATGTCCGGAACTGTAAAAAATATGACAAGTGCAAATTAAAATTTGATGCCTGGTATAATAATTTTTTATTCGGTAAATTTTAAGTATGAACGGATTTATAAAGATCTAAAAAAGATATATTGAATGAAATATTATCCGCCAGTTGTAAGTGTGTGCGTGCGGGGGTGTGTACGTAGCAAGAATGCAGATACCTAATATAATTAAACATATATTTATTGTATTGTTTAAAGAGATAAGGGGCTAATTGGGTGGATCATCCAGATGGCAGGTGAGTTAAAAAAACAGGGAAATAAACAGAACAGGGAAAAGTTATACTAATCATTGGGCAAGGCCTAGAACTTAAACAGTAAATCGCCATGTAAAAGATCATTTCTTTCAAATGCTATTGCTACTTCTGGTTCAAATTTTCTTTTTGTAGCGGCATCGTAATTACAACCATTATGGCTCTTAACCGTTTGCATAAAGATTTCTACTCCGAAGTAAAAGAAATATAAAAAAGTGCAGGTTAAGTTCTGTTTCATCATCCGATAGTTGATATATAAAATTATATCAGATCAGCGGGGTTTCCTATAGCATAAATGTGTGATTCAGCGCCAACGACTTTTTTACTAAAATAATATTATCCCCTTATTTTAAAACTCGTCGGCAACTTTAAAAATTAGTCCTGATTCTCCTTTATTCCTATTCCATCACAATTCCTCATGCTACCAATGTGAAATAATGAAATCAAAAGGTGAAAGAACTGTATTATATTGTTTTCCTCTTGCTTTTAAATTTTCTAATTGCCTCTCTGCTATGCTCGCTCAAAATTAAACGACCGCTTATCGCTGCTCTCTCTTTTAGCAGTTCGTCCCACTGTTCACATCCTGACCAAAACTCTCTTTTTAATTCTTTTATTGCTTCAGGGTTGCTATGAGATAAGCTAAAAGAGAGTCTTTCTATAGACTCTTCCATTCCTGAAGCCTCAGGATGCAATTCGGCGTATAATCCTTTTCTTCTCGCCCAATCTGCAGATCTCCACATACTAGAATCAATAGTCAATTGGGTAAAAGACGAAAGACCTATTTTACGTTGTACTGCCGGACCAATTACGAACGGACCTATTCCAATAGCAAGTTCAGTCAGCTTTATATCTGCTCCATCAACAGCGATGGCATAGTCTGATGCGGCCGCAATGCCTACTCCTCCACCCAGACATTTACCGTGAATTCGGGCAATAATAAACTGAGGTGTCTTCCGCATTGCATTGATGACTTTAGCAAAACCGCTAAAAAATTGGGCGCCTTCCTGAACGGTAGTAATTTTTTCAAGCTCATCAAAAGATGCACCGGAACAAAAAAACCTATCTCCGCCAGACTTTAGAATAATTACTTTCGTGTTTGAATTAAGTCCCTCGCTGTGTATTGTTTGCGCAAGCGCTTCCAATAATTTTCCCGGCATGGAATTACCTTGTTCATGATAAAACTCTATTGTTGTGATACCATGTTCCTTTTCAGTTTTCACATACCCACCGCTTTGTTCATTAATCATATTTCGCGAGATTTATTGGTTATCAATATAAGCGACCGCCGTATTTATTAGTATACGAAATTTACGTACTTGAAGTTGCTTTAATCCAGCTTCAATTTATATGCCCACTCTTTCCTGTACAAGTAAATTTGAAGCATGATAAACATCGAAGAACAATTAAGGTAAACCGACCACAATCTTAATATGTGTCGTAGTATCATCAAAAAGCCTTCCCAGACGGAAAGGCTTGCAGTTGGTATCGGTACTATTCGTACAACTAGTTAATCCTTTTATCTAATTCGTTACAAAGGCTGTGGAAAATGTCATCAACCGATCCTTCAGCCAGAATGTTGACTACTTTATTGTATTTGCGATAATGATCAGCTACCGCAGAAGTTTTATTATGATATTCTATTATTCTGGCTCTGATAACTCCTTCACTATTATCATCACTTCTCCCGCTTGTTAGACCACGATTTAATAAACGTTTGACCAGTTCCTCTTCACTTACTTCCAAAGCCAGCACTACACCAATTTCTGTTTTTTTCATTTTCAGCAATTCATCTAATGCCTCAGACTGAGCTCGCGTACGAGGAAATCCATCAAAAAGAAATCCGTTTGCTTTTGGATTATTCTCTAATGCAGAACTGATCATTCCAATGACTACTTCGTCGGGGACTAACTGTCCTTCATCCATGAAACTTTTCGCTTCCAAACCTAATTGTGTTTGGCCTGCAATTTCACTTCTTAAAAGATCCCCCGTAGAAAGATGCTTTAAACCATATTTTGAAATAAGCCTTTCACTTTGTGTACCTTTACCACTACCAGGAGGACCAAACAAAATAATATTAAACATTATAGTAGCTGCCTTAAATGAGCGGCAAATATAGGGGTTGAGTATCAAAAAAATTTAACACATCTTGTTGTTTCTTAAAAGATCATTGCTAATAGCAAAGAAAGATTTAGTATATTAATAAAACTTATAAAACCATCTAAATGCAGCTATCGCAGCTTGATCTTGATCGTTATTGCAACTGTTTTAGCGAACGGTTGTTATTCTCAAACAGAAAATAAATTTATCGTGGATTCGACAAAAAAAGATAATCCTGTATATTCCAGAACGGATAGCAGCAAAGTGGTTTTGAACAACGAAGAGCTTAAAGAAACTTTGTCCCCCGAGTTATATTATGTGGCCCGCGAAAAGGGCAGGGAAAGGCCCTGGACAAGCAAATTTGAAAATTTAAAAGAGATCGGTACTTACTACTGCGCCGTTTGCGGTAATGCGCTTTTTAAAAGTGATACTAAATTTGATAGTGGTTGTGGCTGGCCGAGCTTTTATGAGCCAGTTACTAAAAGTTCGATTATCTATCTTCCTGATAACTCTCTTGGCATGAGCAGAACAGAAGTAGAGTGTGGAAGATGCAAATCTCATTTAGGGCACGTTTTCGATGACGGTCCACCCCCTACAGGCCTAAGGTATTGTATCAACGGAGTTGTACTTGATTTTGAAAAGGCTAAAGCTGCAGAGAAGTCTTTTAATGAGGAACATTCGAAGCCCTCATAAGGAAGTTACTTTTTAAGTTGGTATATCTTGATTTGCTATGCTGCTATTTGTAAAAATCATTTAGCGGCATTTTTTTTATGATCAATAGTATAATTAATCTAAACCATTTGGAGATATAATTGACCCTTAATTTGTCAGTTGCAACTGCTAATTTTACGATATGAAATTGAGCAATTTAGCTGAAACTCTCATTGGTTCGGAAATAGTAAAACTGGGCAACGCCATTAGTGAGAGAATACGTAACGGAGAAAAAATTTACAACTTTACTATCGGTGATTTCGATCCGCAAATTTTCCCTATTCCCGGCGAACTTGAAGCTGAAATAATACAAGCTTACAGAAGCCATTATACAAATTATCCTCCTGCAGATGGAATACTTGAATTAAGGAACTCGGTCTCATCTTTTCTAAATGAATGGGAGGGCCTGGCATACAATAGCAACGAAATTTTGATTGCTGCCGGCGGTCGCCCGCTTATTTATACCATATTTAAAACCATTGTCGATAAAGGTGATAAGGTTATTTACGCTACTCCCTCCTGGAACAACAATCATTATGTGCATATGACAGACGGCGTTCATTGTATGATAGATGCAACGCCTGAAAATAATTTTATGCCTTTGGCTTCCGACATTGAGAAACACATCAATGGAGCTACTTTAATTTGTCTTTGTTCGCCTCAAAACCCAACTGGTACTACTTTGCGCAAAGAAGAACTTGAAAAGATATGCGACCTTGTACTGGAGGAGAATAAAAGGCGCACAGACGGCGAGAAAAAATTGTATGTGATGTATGACCAAATGTATTGGACTTTGACTTATGGAAATACGGAACATTATAATCCGGTTACGTTAAGACCTGAAATGAAAGAATTTACGATTTTTGTTGATGGTATTTCTAAAGCTTTTGCAGCCACGGGTGTTAGGGTTGGCTGGGCATTTGGGCCATCATTGATTATTGCGAAAATGAAAGCAATTCTAAGTCATTTAGGTGCGTGGAGCCCGATGGCAGAGCAAAAAGCAACAGCAAAATATCTTTTGCAAAAAGAAAACATTGAACGCTATTTGTTGCATTTTAAATCTGAAATTGAAGAAAGACTGAGAAGAATTTATGAAGGGTTCTGCGCCTTAAAAAAGGAAGGATTTAAAGTAGACGCGGTTTCACCACAAGCTGCTATTTATCTCACTATTAAAGTAGTCCTTACAGGAAAGACTGCTAAAAACGGCAAAATCTTAGAGACACAATCTGAAGTAACCGACTATTTATTAAGTGAGGCAAAACTGGCTGTAGTGCCTTTTTATGCTTTTGGCGCAGAAAAGACCTCCCCATGGTACAGATTGAGCGTAGGCACTTGCAAAAAGGAAGAAATAGATGAAATGATCGGTAAACTAAGAGAAGCACTAACACAGCTTATTTAGATACAAATCTGGCAAAAAAAACGGGACACATTTTAAATGCGTCCCGTTTTCTAATTAACGTATAGTTTCAAATCAATTTTTATTATTAATAAACTGAAATGGTTTCATTTTACTCCTAATAATTCTTTCGATCCTAACAGGATCATTAATAACCTTGTATTTATTTAAATCAATAATTTCGTTTGCTAAGCAAAAATTCTCAAGGCACTCTACATGGAACAGTAGTTCGTGCAACTTCTCGACCTCATGCTCCAGCTCAAGTTTGTCAATAGAGGCATTTTTTGAGAGCACCAATAAATCTCTTTTTACCGACTTCATACTTGTAGATTGCCGTTTATTTATGCAAAGTTCTGATTAATCCAATTATCCCACCGATTTTTTGTTTACCATTGGGCACCCGCAACCTTTTGCTGATCTGCCAGCCCCACATCCGCTTAAAATTACTGCTAATGTAAAAAACAATAATGCAGATATTTGTTTTCCCTTTCTCATAATTTCTTATTTTATTTCTTTACAAAAAACGGGCAGATTTGTTTGTGTCAGAAAAAATTAACATTAAAATCCTGGTTGCTCCTCTCGACTGGGGTTTGGGCCACGCAACAAGATGCATTCCTATAATAACACATTTGGTGCAACTAGGTTGTAAAGTAATCATTGGAGCCGAGGGAGTACAGGCGAAATTGTTAAAAAGAGAATTTCCACACCTCGATTTTGTCAATTTGCCGGGTTATCGCATTAAATATTCTAAAAGCCGGCTTTTTTTCGCCCTAAAAATCATGATGCAATTGCCAAAAATTTTTCTTGCAATCAAAAAAGAAAATAAATGGCTCAAAAACTTTGTAACCCACACTCCCGTTAATGCTATCATTTCCGATAACAGGTACGGTCTTTACCTTACAGACACACCTTCGGTGTTTGTTACTCACCAATTACTTATAAAAGCTCCGCTCCTTGCCATAGAGCAATTATTGCAGAAACTGAATTATTTTTTGATCAACCGCTTTTCAACTTGTTGGATCCCGGACGAAAAGGGCACGATAAACCTTGCTGGAAAATTGTCGCACCCGGGGAAATTACCCGCCATACCACTACAGTATTTGGGAGGATTGAGCAGGTTACATCTGCATCAAGGTTTTGAAAAGAAATATGATTTGTTGATAATTCTTTCAGGACCAGAACCTCAACGAAGTGTATTAGAAATGAAGATATTGTCCGAGCTGCAGCGTTATGATGGTCCCGTATTATTAGTTCGGGGTTTGCCTGGTATTGAAAAAGTGATCACTGCAAAGCATAACATCACCGTACAAAATCACCTCGCTGCTAAAGATCTTGAGATTGCCTTTTGCGAAAGTGATTTAATAATTAGTCGAAGCGGTTACACCACGATTATGGATATTTTTAAACTTAAACGAAAAGCGGTTTTAATTCCTACCCCGGGTCAGACCGAACAGGAATACCTCGCCAAACACCTTGAAGAGCAGGATTGGGCCGTCTCTATGGATCAGCAGGATTTTGATTTAAATAAATTATTACACCGGGTACAACATTTTGAGTATAAGCTTCCGCAATTAGATATGGAAGGCTATAAAGATGTGGTCACTACTTTTGTCAGGAATATAAAACGAACGTAATTTGATAGCCAGCTTCTTTAATTTGTGGCTTGCTCCTCTCATGGCTATTTCCTAACCATTTCTTTTATTTCATTTTTTGGCTTGGTTATTAATATGCGGCTATAGACAGAACCAGATATTAATGACTGATAGAATTTTGCATAGTTCTAAAAGAATAAACTAAAGGCTCATCTTGTGTTTTTGTGGTCAGTTTAAAAATAAAACCAACTGGCTCAGGAATAGATAAATATGTCAAATTAAACTTCAATTCTACACCTGTTTTCATTACAAGTATGATAGCCTGATATTAATATTGATGCAAAAAGATCCAAAATTCCTTACTGCCACTCGTATTAGAATAAACTTATTTTTCTTTTTTTACGGATTTATCTTTGCCTCCTGGGCATCGAGGATTCCAAGCATTCAACAATCACTTGGCCTTTCGGAAGCGGAATTGGGCGCAGTGCTTCTGGCGATGCCGGTAGGATCTTTCTTAACGTTGCCCTTTTCGGGCTACATAACCTCAACTATTGGTAGCAGAAAAGTTGTTATCGGTGCTTCCGTTATTTACTGTTTCGTTTTTTTAGGAATAGGATTTTCTGAAGTTATCTGGCAAATAACAATATGCCTTTTTCTCTTTGGTTCGTCAGGTAACATGATGAATATTTCAATTAATACACAGGCATTTCAATTGGAGAAATTATACGAGAAAACCATCATTTCGTCTTTTCATGGAATGTGGAGTGTAGCAGGGTTGGTGGCAGCTTCACTGGGAACTTATCTCATAGGCCGCAATTTTCCCGTGTCTGCTCATTTCTTGCTAATTGGCGTGACTGCCTTGATCATTTTTTTGGCTTGCGCCCCTTATTTGTTAAGAGAAACAGCTACAAAACAAGAGAAAAGGCCTTTTTTTACAAAACCCGATAAAGCATTTTGGGGCCTTGGCATTATTGCTTTTTGCTCCATGATTTGCCAGGGAGCAATGTTTGACTGGAGCGGGGTCTATTTTAAAAAGGTAGTTACAACAGAACCCGCCTACATTGGTATTGGTTACACTGCTTTTATGATTTCAATGACAGCCATTCGTTTCATCACAGATTGGCTCACACACAGAATTGGATTTAAAAAAATAATTGTTTGGTGCGGAGTATTTACTTTTTCAGGCTTATTAATCACCGTTATTTTCCCCTATCTCTTGTCTGCGACACTAGGATTGTTATTGGTTGGAATGGGTGTTTCTCCCGGAGTGCCGCTGGTTTTTAGTGCTGCCGGACGGTCGAAAATTTTACCTGCACCGGTAGCTATAGCAGCAGTTGCTTCTATAGGCATGATAGGTCTTTTAATTGGTCCGCCTGTCATTGGTTTTATCGCGGGTCTTACCAGTTTAAAAACTTCATTTTTAATTCTTTCGTTTTTTGGCCTCGCAATTATTATTACTGCGCTAAGGTTAAAGAACCAGGATTAAAACAAAATACGTATTCAAATGATTGAACAAAATCGTGTTTGATACAAACTTTAATTACTATACCCGATGAGTGACAAAAGCAAAAAAGTTATTCGATCACCATGTCCTTCCATTGCCAAAGATGAAGACAGGCATAGGTGCGGTAGGGTGACCATTTGCCAGATATTTTCAACATCTTTTCTTTTAAAAGCTTTTTGTCATCGTTTGGTAGCTTATACACTTTAATCATAGCCTGTTGTATGCCCAAATCGTCGACAGCAAAAACATCTTCCCGCCCCAACGTAAACATAAGTAACATTTCTACAGTCCATTTACCTACACCTTTAATTTGCGTCAGCAGATCAATAATTTCTTCATTATTTAATGATAATAGTTTTGTATCTGATATATTATTGTCAATACAAAAACGTGCGACGTTCTGTACATAATTTACTTTAGCATTTGACAGCCCAATTGCACGCAAAGTTTCAGAAGAAGTTTCCAATACGTCCTTGGGTTGCGGCTCATCTCCATTATAAATTTCAAGGAAACGTTTGTAAATAACTTTGGCAACTTTAGTACTCAATTGCTGACTCATGATACTCGCCATTAACCTCAGCGGTATGTTTTGCCGCATCTGCAAAAGTGGCAAGGGTTCCTTTAATATTTTTGAAAGTTTCTTGTCTTTTTGCAAATGAATGAAATAATCCATTTTTTAAAATTAATACTTACAACCTTATATTTAGTATTACGAAAATATTTACATGATAGACAGAAATCGACATAGAGCCGTAATAAAATTTTCCTACCTGTTGTTGATAACAGGTTTACCTCTTATGTCACAAAGTCAAACATCAGATGAACAAGCCATAAGACAATTAATAAAAAAGCAACCCGAAGGTTGGAATAAAGGCAATATAGAAGAATATATGAAAGGTTATTGGCAGAGTGATAGTCTTATTTTCGTTGGCAAAAAAGGCCTTACTTACGGCTACAAAAACACACTTAAAAATTACAAAAAAAGCTATCCCGACAGGGCAACAATGGGGAAGCTGCAACTTGATCTACTACGGATAAAAAAACTTTCTTCTAACTATTATCAGGTAACAGGAAAATGGAGCCTAAAAAGAACTGTAGATGATTTGCAAGGATATTTTACGTT
>JBBPZJ010000244.1:0-3331 GCA_038199395.1 Chitinophagales bacterium | reverse complement strand
TCGCAAACCTTTAATAAAAAAGACGTACCCTTATATCGCTGTAACACTTTAATCAAACAAATGCTATTTTAATTGTGTCAGGAGAAATTTTAAAAAAAACAATTTCTCCTGATAATCTCTTTATTGCCAATACGGCTTTTTTATTTCAAAAAATCTGTTCTTGCGGGAGTGAAAATATCAATCAAAGACCCTTTTTCTAATGCCTCGACACCATGTACCAAATCGGGTGAAACAAAAAAGCAGTCCCCTTGTTCAAGTATTTTTTTTCTTCCATCAATAGTTACTTCAAAGCGGCCTGATTCTACATAAGAAACTTGTCGATGAACATGATAATGAAGGCTGCCAATCGCACCTTTTTCAAAACGTACACTAACCATCATAAGATGGTCGTCGTAACCAAGTATTTTACGCTGCACACCAACGTCAACGGTTTCCCAGGCAATATCTTCAGACATTATAAAAGGCTCACCTTTTACAGATTCTTTAGCTAGCATTTTTTTTATTTTTTATATTGATTATAATTAAACCGGTTAACGGATCATATTTCTATTCTACATCTTTCTTAAAGCAATGAGCTTAGCGTCAGGAAGCATACAATTTTACTAAAGTTAAAAAGTAGCGGGTAAAAGTTTTTCTAATAGACCAAGTATTCTGTGTAAAATAAGGTTAAGTCGGGTAAATTGATTGACAAGGTTGTTTGGGGGATTGTGTTAGACAGGAGAATTCACTTCGATTCCTCCAAAATGATCAGCAAGATAAAAACACGCCTTCTACAAAACTTTAAGTGGTAATTTTGATTTATTGTAGTCGCTAAACCAGGAAAAACATTTAAAACACGTCTTTATAAAAAATAAATAATAACAACAAGAAATGATCATTAATCAACGATACGCCCAAAGCCCCAAAGAAGTTAGTGGTTTAAATACGGCTGAGCTTCGAACTAATTTTTTGATAAACGATTTAATGCAGGCGGACCAGTTCAACTTTACTTACTCGCACTACGACCGTGCAATCGTAGGAAGTGTAATGCCAGTAAACAAAGAGCAGGAATTGCCGGTATATGACAATTTGAAGTCTGAATATTTTCTCGAAAGACGCGAAATAGGAATCATAAATGTTGGCGGTAACGGTGAAGTAGTAGTTGACGATACAACATACCAGGTAAGTAAACTGGATGCAGTTTTTGCGGGAAAAGGAAGCAAAAAAGTTATTTTTAGAAGTTCATCTTCCGATACTCCTGCAATGTTTTACCTCTATTCTGTACCTGCTCATAAAGAATTTCCTCATAAGTTGATTAAAAAAGCAGATGCGTTACCAACTACATTGGGCAGTTCTGCAACTGCAAACGAACGAACTATTTATAAATACATCCATTTAGAAGGTGCAAGAAGTTCTCAACTAGTAATGGGGCTAACGATTTTAGCTCCCGGTAGCGTTTGGAATACGATGCCTGCTCATGTGCACGACCGTAGAATGGAAGCTTACTTTTACTTCGATTTACCAAGTGACCAGGTAGTTTTTCACATGATGGGTGAGCCCCGGGAAACAAGACATTTAGTTGTAAAAAACAATAATGCAGTTATTTCCCCCCCCTGGTCCATCCACTCTGGTTGTGGAACTTCTAATTATGGATTTATCTGGGCGATGGGAGGTGAAAACCTTGTTTACTCGGATATAGATCCTGTAGCAATTAAAGAATTACAGTAAATTATATAAAAAGACATGGATCAGTGATATTAGATGATGTTTAATGATGTTTGAAAACGGGTAATATACCCGTTTTCTGCTTTTGTGAATCTTCTTACCTCGTTTTGTTATAACTGCAGCATTCAGCCGAGCTAGAGAATATCAGGTAAGTTTTAAGTTTCAAAAAATTCAAATAAAATCGGTAACGTTTGCGTAAAGAAAAGGTTTGAAAAACGCTTCGGTATCTGAATTAAGTATATAATTGTGTTGGCTAATGCAAAGAACGTTTGCTCTATATTCAGATTTAGAAGAAGATTGTTACGGTTTATTATCCTTCTTTTTATTGTGTAGCAGCTAGTCTTCTTTTTCCAGAATCATTTTTTTACCCTTATGATAAAAACGATTACTTAAGCTTCATAACGTGAGAAAAATTCTTTTGCTTGATTTTCTTTTTGTACTAATGCTCAGACGGTAACGATAAAAGGCCAGGTAATTGATAGTTCTAATGCACCTCTCTCAAGTGTGTCTGTTTCCTTCGCAGAAACAAAGCGTGGATTTAGCACAGATCAAACTCCCACAGATATGAATCAGACAATTTACATGGCACCGCAGCCTTCTTATACTTTAGGCAAAAGCCTTCCTGATTCTATATTTAGTCTGTTGACAACAAAGGCTACTGCTGACTCGCCGTTGGTAAATGCGCAACCGGCTCCTACAACAAGTGCAATTTTCGTAAATTCAGATTACAAACCCGAACCTTCTTTAGCTGGCATTGCCCCGTCTTACAGCAACTAGGAGTCGAGAGTACGAAGCTTTTATTCAATTATTTAGAGCCCAGCGAACACCCAAATTATCCTCAGGGAAGGCAGGACGACACTCATTTTAGTGAACTGGGGTGCAGGAAAAATGGCTGAACTTGTATTGGCTGAAGTAAAAAATATGAATATTGATCTTTCAGCAAGAATAGTGAAACGGCAGTAAAAAATAAATTAGTTCCAGGGGGTCGGAATACATTCCTTATAAAAATATTGTTTCATTTGCCGCCTTATTTGGCTTGATGTCTTTTGTTATTTCTCCTAAAAAGAAAATTAAGGTATGGATGATTGGCTATTCTACCATGTGCCTATATGGGCCTGCACGAGGATCAATAACCGGCTGGGGAATGCCTTTTGCTTAATTTTTCGCCTCAACTATAGCAATTGATAACACGGCCCGGAGTGGCAGAAGCACCCGCACGTTCTTAAGCGAGAACAGATGGCAACCAATTGCTGACAGTATAAAGGAGGAGTGGAAGAAATCTTAGCGTGGCGATTAGCGCTGTCCGGCAAAGGCTGGTGGAGATTATCAAAGAGCCCGACAAGTTCAATAGCCATGAATAAGCTATGGTTCAGCACAATGGGCCGCCAAAGCCTGACTGATAATTACAACTTTGTAAAACGTTTTACACTCTAATAAAACCGCCGTACGCGTAAGTACATGCGGTGGTTTGAGAGGACGGTGGCTCAAGACCGCTTGACACCGACTCCTACTTTAATTGTTGACCTAATACGAAAAATGGCTGGTAAACCTGTCCAAAAACTGACGCAAACAAGAATTGTTTTTAAAACCAATTATCATTATTCAACAATGTCTGCCAATTATTTTT
>JBBPZJ010000243.1:0-5447 GCA_038199395.1 Chitinophagales bacterium | reverse complement strand
GCTTCTTTGTTTGTGAATTGCCAATTGATTGTGCTGTTTTTATTATTTCTGTTTCTTTGCCAGGCTTCAACTTCTTCTTTGATTTTTTCTATTGTTGATATATGTCTATTGAGGCACTGCCCATTTAACACATGCAATTCTATTTCTGCCATATTTAGCCAACTGCCATGTTTAGGTGTATACACAAATTCAAATCTATCCCAAAGTCTCTTTGCTTCTGCCGGTTCAAATGTTTCATAAAAGGCTGAAGGGTCATGTGTCTTAAAATTGTCCATTACCAATTTTATCTTTTTTGCTTCAGGATACCAGTCGTCAGCGATTTTCTTTACAAAATTAGCCCAGTCTTTTTTGGTTTTAAATTCTGTAACTTCTACGAAGCGCTTCCCTTTCAAAGGCTCATTAGCCATAAATATATTAACTACACCATGCCTTATATATTCATAATCTACTCTTGCATCCTGTCCAGGTTTCATTGCAACTGAAGGCTTACCCTCTTCTATTAGTTGCTTTGGTGATTCATCCATGCAAACAACAGGGATTTCAGCATTATAAGGTGTTTTATAAACATCTAATACTTGTTCCATGTTCGCTACAAATCCACTACTTTTCTCCGGAGGAATAACCCACCCTTTTACTTTCCAGGGTTTAAGTTCGTTTTTTTTAGAACACTTCTTACAGTTACATGTGAAATGCTTTCAACATACTTCAATTCAACCATCTTGTCTGCCAGTAACCGTAGTGACCATTTAGCATAACCCTTGGGCGGTTCACTACAGCAGAGGGTTACTAATTTTGCTTCCACATCTCCATCTGATTTGCTTTTTTCATAAATACGGGTAGTAGGGCTACGTTCTAAAGAAGCTTCGAAGCCTTCTTCAATAAATTTTTTCTTCACCCTGTCGATTGTACGCATTCCCACTTTCAGTACTTTACTTATCTGCTCGTTGGTTACTTTGTCTGAATATTCCCCTATATCACAATTCAAAAGTATATAAGCAGTACGGAATGTTTGAGAAGTATGTGAACCCTTGTTGATAATCGCATGAAGTTCTTCTACTTCTGATTTTGTCAGTTTGATAGTATAGAGTATCATTTGTACATGGTTTTTCAAATGTACAAATAATACGTCGTATTATACTTAACTTAACATTAGTATGTCTTTTATATAAATCACATCTATACCCTTCTCTAATAAATGAGTAGCAAAACTATGACGTAAACAATGAGACGATACTTCCTTTCTTATGCCCGGCTGCTCACCTTCAAACAGATATTTAAACGGTCTGCGATTGCTTTTTACAATATAAGCTCTAAGTACATCCAGCAATATCGGGCTAAGCGTTACATACCTGTCTTTTTTACTTTTGCTGCAACGTATAAACAATTGCATTCTGTCGCTGTCTACATCTTCCCGTTTTAAGTTCACAACTTCACTTACTCTTAACCCTGCACTGTATGCGGCGAAAACAATAGCTTTATGTTTTAAATTTGTAACAGCCCTAAACAAACGACTCAGTTCGTTTTCACCTAATACCTTTGGCAATTGAAGTTGGCTTTTTAGGTCTCGGCGGTTCTATCAACATTTTTTGCCTGGATAAAACCTGTTCAAAATAAAATTTTATTGCGTTTATTCTGCTATTTGCCGTTGCTTCACTTATCTTATATTTATTAATGCAGTAAAACATATATCGCCTTATATGATCGTTCGACAGGTCTCGTGCCGGTATATCTTTTAGTTCTTTAGCAGTTGAGAAAATTCATTTTTATATGTTTTAATGGTCGATTGTGAATACGCTTTAAGTATCAGCGTTTGAATGAATCACTGCAATGCTTCTCTGTTGTTTGCAGATAAATAATGCAGATCGGGTTTGGCCGTATGTACGGCAACTAAGGATGGCAATTGTTTTTTGTCTGATAATTTCCTTCTTAAATCTGTTACATCGAGCACCGCAATGCTTTCTATTTTTTCCTTTAGCAGCAGCACCCACTCTTTTACCGGCGGCAAATGCCAGCTTTTGAAGGTTGCACTAAACTTTGCTCCGGGAAGCTTCTTTAATATTTCGTTTATTTCAGCATGGTATTTACACACAGCAAATATTCTTTCGTGCCCTTTATGCTCTCTGAAATCAAGAGTAACCCGGATCTTTTCCATTTAGAATGAAATTAGTTTTGGTTTTCAGTTGAAAACAAGATAGGTAGATTTTTTAATCATTTGTCAGGTAAAACCAGCAATAAAAACAAGAGCTGTAATGTATCATCAGTAATTGGAAAATGAATAGTAAACTTGTAGCAAGATTAGCTACTACTGCTGTATTTTGCTTTTAGAATTCACCCCAAAAACTGTCAAGATTTTTTAGGATGGATAGACCACCGCTGTCTTTATTGCTTTTGTCACTTTTCGAGTCCGGAAAGCACTTTCGCCGGAGGAAATTCCCTCCTATTTCAAAACTGCGCACTTACTAATTACCGAATGAAATGCACAAAAGAAAAATTGTACGAGTTCATGTAAAAGCTTTCGTTATTTTCAGCTTTTAAACCAACAGTAACTATGCAGCAGCAACCCCCTAAAAGAAGTAATGTGTATGCAATCTTCATTATCGGTATGTTATATTTCGTTTTCGGTTTTGTCACCTGGCTCAACGGAACATTAATTCCTTTTCTAAAGTTAGCCTGCCAGCTTAAGACAGACATCGAAGCCTTTTTTGTGACGTTTGCCTTCTACATGGCGTATTTTTTTCTTGCCATTCCATCGTCGTATATTCTTAAAAGAACAGGTTTTAAAAATGGTATGGCGCTCGGGCTGGTAGTAATGGCAGTTGGATCTTTGATATTTATTCCCGCAGCTAACACCCGAAATTTTCTACTGTTTCTTATTGGCTTGTTTGTACAGGGTGCCGGTCTGGCACTGTTGCAAACCGCTGTTAACCCCTATATCAGTATTGTGGGTCCTATAGAGAGTGCGGCTAAGCGCATCAGCATTATGGGTATTTGCAATAAAGTAGCAGGCATTCTAAGCCCGATTATATTGGGTGCTTTGGTATTAAAGAATGCCACAGCAATCGAAACACAAATAGGAACCGCTACAAATGAGGTGCAAAAAACTGCGCTGCTCGACGAGCTGGCTTCAAGAGTGATTACACCATACATCATCATCACCATTGTATTGGTATTGGTTGCTTTTTTATTGAGCAGGTCAAAATTGCCCGATATGGAGGAAGCAGAAGAACATACAGAAGACACGGGCACCTCAGCAAAAACAAGTGTTTTTCAGTTTCCGCATTTACTATTGGGTGTACTTTGTCTTTTCCTGTACGTAGGCGCAGAGGTAATGGCCGGCGACGCCATCGGTACCTACGGAAAGGCGATGGGTATGAAATTAGATCAAACAAAATACTTTACCACTTTCACTTTAATTGCCATGCTGGTTGGATATGTAGTGGGCATTTTTACCATCCCTAAAATTATATCACAACAAAAAGCGCTGTCTATTTCAGCCATACTGGGCCTAATCTTTACTATCGGCGTATATGTAAGTAGTGGTTACATGTCTATTACTTTTATCGCATTGCTGGGTTTGGCAAATGCCCTGATGTGGCCTGCTATTTTTCCTTTGGCCATCGACGGTTTGGGCAAGTTCACCAAGATCGGGTCAGCGCTGCTGATCATGGGTATTGCCGGTGGTGCCCTGCTTCCCTTGTTATATGGGACTTTAAAAGACAAGGCAGGTGTTTCCAACGAGTTGTCTTTTTTGATCTGTATGCTGCCGTGTTATGTGTTTATACTGTACTATTCGGTAAAAGGATACATGGCAGGGAAAAAAGTTAAGGCGCCTGTCCGCAGCTTTGCATAAGTTATGGTTGTTGAAAGAACGTGATCAGTTCTTACAAGCACCTTTTTACAGCTTACACTTTATTTTCGAAGTAAGGGATCTCGTCATGTGCCACTTCCTCCTTCTGTTGCCAGTAAGCGAGTGTGACAATGTGCCCGTCTCTAGATTTTAGCAACCTGCCGAAGACAGCATTAATTGCATTGAAAGTAACATCTGTAACGCCAACAATAAAAGTTGCAGGCGGAGGAGGAGGAGTAACCGCTATTTCCTCTGTTTTCGCTGCAGCGGCTGCAGGTGCGGCTTTAGGAGGTGGGCTTGCTACAATAACAACCGTGTAGTTATTTAACTTAAGGAGGTCGTTTAGAAAATCTGCTCTATTCTGCGGAACGTTCTTTTCGACAATGGCGCACTTTACTCCGTTTAAATCTTCAAATTCATGATTTTTATTAATTGCCATGAGAAGGTTTGAGTTGTAAGTATAAGTTTTTACTATTCGAATCGATGGTAACTACATTCCTGTACTTAGTGAGTGGATGTACTCGTACAGGTAGCTGATAAAGCCTAGTGCTAATACACCCGCTATACAAGTAAACAATGCCAGCTTTGGCATCAATGGGATGGTAATCTTTTCAATCGGCTCTTCATTTGCGTCCATAAAAATTGCTTTTACAATTCGCAGGTAGTAGTAAAAAGAAATAATCATGTTTAGTGCGGCCAGGCTGATGAATAAAAAGTTGCCCTTTCCTGCCCCCGCAAACAGTAAAAAGAATTTACCAAAGAAGCCTGCTGTAGGCGGCACACCTGCCAGCGAGAATAAGGCCAGCGTGAGTATCCACGAGAGCACAGGATTAGTCTTATAAAATGCCCGGTAATCGCTAATGCTTTCTTTTCCCGTAAGTGAACTAACCAAAGCAATAACACCAAAGGCAGCCAGGTTAGAGAACACATATATCATCACAAAATACACAACTGAGGCAGTGCCAAAGGCAGAGCTTCCGCTGATACCTACCAGGATAAAACCTACCTGTGCAATCGAAGAGAATGCGAGAAAGCGCTTAAAATTATTTTGACGGATAGCAAATAAATTACCCACGACAATAGTTAGCAATGATAAGATGAAGATCATGTTATACCACGCCTCCGCCAGCGGCTTGAACACCGTATATAATACCGACACAAACACGAACAACACGGCACCTTTTGAGATAACAGAAAGGAAGGAAGTAACCGCCACCGGTGCGCCTTCGTACACGTCGGCAGTCCACAAGTGAAAGGGAGCTACAGAGATTTTAAAAGCAAAACCGCCGAGAATGAGAATGAATGCAAAGATCTGCAATGGATCTTTTTGCAGCAATAACGGTATTTGTGAAAATATGAGTGTTCCGGTCGTGCCGTATATCAGTGAAATGCCGAACAGCAACAGTGAAGATGAGAATGCTGATGAAAAAATTAATTTCATAGCTGCTTCGGCAGAACGTTTTCGGGTCAAATCGAAATTTGCTGCTGCTGCTAAAGGGATGGTTGAAAGTTCGAGCCCCAGATAAAACATTAATAAGTTACCGGCAGATATCATGAAAAACATGCCCACCATAGTTGATAATAACAGTACATAAAACTC
>JBBPZJ010000242.1:0-7753 GCA_038199395.1 Chitinophagales bacterium | reverse complement strand
TTTGGCTCTCGTATCCGAATTCCTACAAGCGTTGAACATTAATGCGATGGCGGGAAAAAAATGCTATCAGTATTACCCGTATAAATTTTAGTTCGAACGAGAAGCCATCTTACTAAAATTATTTATTCCCAAAAATAATTTTAAGTACTTTTCCGTATCAGATTGCCTGCCTTGGTTTTCATTGCTGATCAATAATCATTTCTTACTATGCATCTTACACCAAGGGAATCGGAAAAGCTGCTTCTTTTCTTAGCCGGAGAGTTAGCACAAAAGCGAAAGGCAAGAGGCTTGCAATTAAATTATCCTGAAGCAATCGCTTTAATAAGCAGCGAACTGCAAGAGGCGGCAAGAGACGGTAAATCTGTTGCTGAGTTAATGCAATATGGTGCTACGATTTTAACCCGTGAAGATGTAATGGAAGGTATCCCGGAAATGATTGATGAAATACAAATTGAAGCAACTTTTCCCGATGGTACTAAGCTGGTTACAGTTCATCATCCTATCAGGTAAACCCCCAGCCCCTAAAGGGGAGTAGAGAGTTTAGCTGAAGAAAGCAACATATCTCTATTTTTTTACAAACAAAACTTATGATACCTGGCGAATATATTTTAGCTGCTGACAAATTTGAATGTAATGTAGGTCGACCAACTATACAAATTACCGTCGTTAATACAGGCGACCGACCAGTACAGGTAGGTTCTCATTTTCACTTTTTCGAAGTAAATAAACAAATGGACTTTGACCGCGAAAAAGCATTTGGAATGAGGTTAAATATTCCTGCCGGAACTGCTGTTCGTTTTGAGCCGGGGGAAGAAAAGGACGTTGTTTTGGTTTCTTTTGGAGGCACGCAACAAGTATTTGGTTTTAATAACCTGGTAAACGGAGATACAAAATCAGCAGATATAAAACAAGCGGCACTTGAAAAATTACGGACGTTCAGCTTCAAGAACAACCCATCCTAGTTTATCCTATGCTTCAGTTTACTTAAAGAGAAACGCTGTGAGCATTATCAAAACATTCGTATTCATCATTTAAAAAAAAATATGGCTTTATCTATCAATAGAATAAAATACGCCAACATGTACGGCCCTACCACCGGGGACAAAGTACGATTGGGTGATACCGATTTGATAATTGAAGTTGAAAAAGATTTTACTGTATATGGTGATGAAGGAAAGTTTGGTGGAGGCAAAACGATACGTGATGGAATGGCTCAATCGGCAAGGGCAAAGCGGGCTGATAGAGTATTGGACTTTGTTATTACCAGCGTATTAATAATTGACCATTGGGGAATTGTAAAAGGCGACATTGGCATTAAAGATGGAAAGATTGTGCGCATTGGTAAAGCCGGCAATTCTGATACTATGGACGGTGTTGATGCTGGCCTTACCCGTAAATGGTTTAGTTGTTCGTTTGCTTGGACAGAAGGGAGAGCAATTGTATAATTGTTTAAAAGAGATCGCTCAACTGCTGCCGATGCAGGAAGTTAAGCATCTGGCCGAAGAAAGTATGGTCGATAAAATGAAGGTCTATGCAAGCTGAAATACAAGTGTTAGTGGTTGCCGCAGTTACCATTGCGTGCCTGCATACAGCCACCGGCCCAGACCATTACCTCCCTTTTATTGCCTTATCAAAATCGAGAGGATGGTCGTTCACAAAAACTTTATTCTGGACTATCTTATGCGGCTGCGGACACGTATGGAGCTCAGTACTTTTAGGGTTGGGCGGTGCTGCAATTGGATGGTCATTATCTACGGTAAAATGGTTTGAATCAGTAAGAGGAGGAATTGCAGGATGGGCTTTTTTAACTTTCGGATTATATAGTATATAGCATTGGGGGTTTAATAAACGCAAAAAGGAATAAGTCTCACAAGCACTTTGACATTTATGATGACGGAGCTATGTATGTTTATGAACACAAGCATGGAGAAGCGGTAAATCCCAAAGAACGTCATGTGGTTACTCCATGGGTCATGTTTATCATTTTTGTGTTAGGTCCTTGTGAACCAATGATCCCGTTATTATATTTTCCGGCAGCAAAAAGTTCGTGGTGGGGAATGATCCTTTTAATTGGTGTTTATACGTTTTTTACTTTAGCCACTATGCTGCTTATGGTGATATTAGGATACTACGGAATTGGTTTTATAAAAACTGAAAAATTTGAACGTTATATCCATGCCCTGGGTGGCTTAACTATTCTTATTTGTGGAGTAGGAATGGTGTTCATAGGATGGTAATGTTGCATTGTTTTGTTGTTTAATTGTTCAATTGTTGGTTGTGGGCTGTTAGTTGCTGGCTCACCAATTATTTGCCTTTACTCCCGCACAATTGTTCCGGTTATATATCCAAACGGTTCGTCGGTAGCAATAAAAATTTCATTCTTATTTTCCATACCAAACTGTTCAAGGTTGAAAGGTATATGATGCTTGTTAGGCATTATTAAGCTGATCTCCTTTACTTCATTATTTTCTTTTAAAACCTCCTCGCCCATTGCATATAGAGTTTGTTGCGCTGATAAACTTTTATGAAAGGCAAAAGTTCTCAAAAGTGTCTTCCGTATTTTTTCAAACAACTCTGTAAATTTTAAATTGTTAGAATTGTACATCCACGATACCTCGCATTCAGTTGCTAAAATGCGGTCGTTTGTTTCTTTTAAAGTTGTGAACTGATCTTTAATATAATCAGTAAAAGCCGAGTCGGTAGTTTTTAAAATGAGCAATCCTTTTATGCCCGATGTTACATTTATCTCATTTTCATTTTGAACTACAGTTGTTATACGCTTCTCATTGCCGCTGCTGATATAAGCGTGAGGATGCGAAGATCCGTCAAATGAAAGTGGACTATATAAATGTTCTGTTATCTCAATGGTAGTTTGTGATACCTGGGTATTATTGGAACAAAAATAATTAGCGAGATATAAAGCGAAGTCTTCAATGGATGATGTAAAATGTTCTTTGGCTAAAGCATACACTGTATTCTTTTGAGTATCCGTAGTAAGAATTTTTGTATTATCTCCTATAGTGTAAACGGTTTCAAAATCTCCCTCTAGTGAAACGTTTACAGAAATCTGCCTGAATTCATGGTAACCATCATGCCTGATTATTTTGGATAGGTTAATCGCATTCTTTCCGTACGCATCTTTCCCCAGTTTTATTTTCATAAGTCAGTACTTTGGTTTTCATTAAAGCTGCTCAATTTAAAAAATATAATTCTATTTTTATTTCAATCTCTTCAAATTAAAAATGATCTTCCAACAAAATGTTTGACTTAGTCATCAAAAGCAAAAATGTAGTTCTTGCCAATAGAGTTGAAGATGCTTTCGTTTTAATTAAAGATGGAGTGATAGCTGACGTTCTAACTGAATTTTCAAATGAAGCAAATTCACCATTGGTTGATGTAGGAAGCAAAATTTTAATGGCAGGTGTAGTTGACCCCCACGTACACATCAACGAACCCGGAAGAACGGATTGGGAAGGTTTTGAAACCGCTACAAAAGCTGCCCTTACCGGCGGACTCACGACACTAGTTGACATGCCTTTAAACGCTTCACCGGTAACCACATCAGTGAAAGCTTTTGACGAAAAACTCTCTGCAGCAACGAAAAACCTTCATACTAATTGCGGCTTTTGGGGTGGTATAGTTCCGGGGAATGAACATGAAATTGAAGAATTGATTGATAAAGGGGTTTTAGGCTTCAAAGCTTTTTTAACGCATTCAGGTATTGATGAATTTCCGAATGTTGTTGAGGCTAATTTAAGAAAAGCGATGCCCCTTATTGCCAAATATAATTTACCATTATTGGTCCATTGTGAGTTAACAGATAACCTTCAACATTCAGCTTTCAACTTTCACCCTAACTCTTATCAAAACTATCTTTCTTCACGACCCAAAGAATGGGAAGATGAAGCGATTGCATTAATGATTCGTTTATGTGATGAATATAATTGTCGCACACATATCGTTCATTTATCTTCCTCAAACTCTATCAGGCAAATCAAAAAAGCAAAAGAAAAAGGGTTACCGTTAACGGTAGAAACTGCACAGCATTATCTATACTTTAATGCCGAAGAAATTAAAGACGGACAAACACAGTTTAAATGTGCCCCGCCAATAAGAGAAAGGCAAAACAACGAATTATTATGGCAGGCTTTAAAAGACGGAGTGATAGACTTTGTCGCTACCGACCACTCCCCTGCCCCACCTGAAATGAAGCAGTTACAAACAGGAGATTTTACCAAAGCCTGGGGCGGCATAGCATCGCTGCAGTTTGCATTGCCGGTTTTATTTACAGCAGCAAAAAAAAGGTCGGGAACAATAAATGATATCGCTAAATGGCTATGTGAAAAGCCTGCAGAGTTAATTGGCCAACAAACTAAAAAAGGCCGGATTGCTAAAGGTTTCGATGCAGACCTTGTTGTTTGGGATGCAGATAAAACGTTTGTAGTTACAGAACAAATTATTCAACATAAACACAAGGTGACACCATACCTTAATGAAGAATTATGGGGTGTAGTAGAACAAACTTTTTTAGCCGGTAAAAAGGTTTTTGATAATGGAGAATTCATTGCATTAAATCAAGGTGAAATCATAACAAAATAATTGATGGAAGCATACTTACAACGGGCCTTAAAAATTGTAGCAAGAATAGAAGAACTGGCTTCTATCAGCGAAGATGAAAAAGGCATTACACGAACATTTGCTACAAAAGCTTTTATCGAAGGCCGCAACAAAGTACAATTATGGATGGCGCAAGCAGGCCTTCAAACAAGAATAGACAGCATTGGAAACGTAAGGGGAAGGCTCTCGTCTGCGCTTCAAAATGCTAAGACCTTTGTAATAGGCTCTCACATTGATACTGTTGTTAACGCCGGAAAATGGGATGGCCCGTTAGGTGTTATCATGGGTCTCGATTTGATAGAACAAATCATACAAACAAAAACAGCGCTTCCTTTTAATATAGAATTAATAGCATTTAGCGATGAAGAAGGCGTGCGTTATCATACCACTTATTTGGGAAGCAAGGTGGTAGCAGGCTCTTTCGATGTAAACCTTCTGCAAAAAAAAGATGCATCAGGTATAACATTACAAGAGGCTATTACAGCAATGGCATGTGATGTCACTCAACTGCAAAAAGATGCGATTGCAAAAAAAGATTGGTTGGGTTATTTCGAAATTCATATAGAGCAAGGGCCTGTTTTATATGATAAAAATATTCCCGCAGCGGTCGTTACTTCCATTGCCGCACAACAACGAATAGAAATCACCTTTACCGGAATGGCGGGCCATGCGGGAACTGTACCGATGGATATGAGAAATGACGCCTTATGTTGTGCGGCAGAATTCATTCTGGAAACAGAAAAATATGCTATCGAACATAAGGATCAAATGGTAGCAACTGTTGGCAAATTGAATGTTACAAATGCAGCAACTAATGTAATACCGGGAGAAGTAATTTGCAGCCTCGATGTTAGAAGTGCCAAGGATACAACTCTCTCCATCGCCAGCCTGCATCTTCAGAAATTATGTAATTCAATCTGCAGCAGGCGGAATATTAAAGTGGATTGGAATCTCATTCAGCAAACCGCCTCGGTTCACTGCAACAAGGTTTTAATTAATTTACTTGCGCAGGCTGTAAAAGACCAAAACTATCAACCAATTTTTCTTGTAAGCGGTGCCGGTCATGATGCTGTTCCTGTTTCTGAAATTGCACCCATTGCTATGTTATTTGTAAAATGTTTTAAAGGAATCAGTCATAATCCATTGGAAAATGTTGATTTAAAAGATATTGAAGCGACTGTTAAAATATCTGATAACTTTATTCAAAACCTAATTAAAAATTACAATCAATAAATGGAAATATCTGCTCTGACAAGATCGGTTGTAAAAAGTAATCATGCTGTCATTAGTCCGGATGGTTATATAAACAGCAATGTTCCGGGCTGGACCAATTGCACAGTCAACGTAATTATCAACGAACAGATGGGCGCTCATCTTTGCCAGACTTTGATTACTTCAAAACAAGACGGAAAATTGGAGGGTACCACAAAAGCTTCCCAGATATTTTTTTACATAGTGCAAGGGCAAAGCAACGCAACAGTAAACGGAGAAAAAAAGACACTAACACAAGGTCAGTTTGTATACGTTCCTGTTAATACCAAATATGTTTTTGAAATGCCCAAAGAAGGCACTCGGATCGTTACGTTTCACAAGGTATATGAAGCGCTGCAAGGTTATGAAGTTCCTCCGGTTCTTTTTGGCGATGCCGCTACAGTAGAGGGTCCGACTTACCTTGGCGATCCCGCTTTGCGTTTACAGGTATTATTGCCCGACAATCTTTCATTTGATATGGCAGTTAATATTTTTACGTACGATCCCGGAGGTCATTTACCAATGGTTGAAACCCATATTATGGAGCACGGCCTCATGTATCTGCAGGGACAAGGTGTGTACATGTTAGATCATCAATGGTATCCGGTAAAGAAAGGCGATTCTATCTGGATGGCGCCTTATTGCCAGCAATGGTTTACAGCGATGGGCAAAGAACCTGCAGTGTATATCTACTATAAAAACATCAACCGCTTTCCCACTGTAGTGTAGTTTGTTTGCATTTTCTCTTTCTATTCAGCTCCGTAGGAGCAAGATATTGGTAGATTTTCAAATTGTAAGGTTCCTGAGTGCCGTAGGTACGCTATTTCTATTTCGTACCTATGGCACGATATAAATTCGGCACAATGCATTTCTACCAATATTTAACCTCTACGAGGTTAGCGTACGTCTCAAACTATTTTCAGCCTCGTATTTATTGCAACATAAATTTGTATGATTGTTTTTCAGATAGAAAATCAACTTTAATGAAATTTGTTTAGATGAGTTGCAGACATAAAAATTATTTGATCGATGAAAATATCTGAATTAAATAAAGTTGATAGGTTGATACTTGAGGAACTATTGGCAAAGTGTTGTGGCGCATTAGTATGGATTGAAAAGATGCAGTCAATCTTTCCGATTGCAGATGAACAAGCATTATTTAGTGCGTCTGAAGAAATATGGTACAAATGCAATGAAAATGATTGGAGAGAAGCTTTCACCCATCATCCTAAAATCGGTGATTTAAATTCTTTAAAAGAAAAATTCACTTCCACAAGCCAATGGGCAGAAGGTGAACAGGCGGCTGTAAAACAAACATCGCACGAAGTTTTGAAAGCGTTAGCAGATGGCAACAGGTTATACGAAGAAAAGTTTGGCTATATCTTTATTGTTTGTGCAACAGGGAAGTCAGCAGAAGAAATGTTGGCACTCTTGCGGGCAAGGCTATCAAACGAACCCGAAGATGAAATAAAGATTGCAATGGAAGAGCAAAATAAAATCACCAAACTTAGACTACAGAAATTACTAGCATCATGAGTCAAATTACAACACACATTCTTGATACCACAAAAGGAAAGCCTGCAACAGGTGTTACAATTGTTTTATATGCACACGAAAGTGACTGGACAGAAATTGCAAAAGGCGTTACAAATAAAGACGGCAGGATAGCAGACTTATTACCACCAGGAGAAGTATTGCCTTTGGGGATGTACAAAATGAAGTTTCTTACAAAAGATTATTTTAATGACCAAAACATTGAAACCTTTTATCCTGTTATAGAAATTGTGTTTAGTATAACTTCTCCCGAACATTATCATATTCCCCTGCTTTTAAATCCATTCGGTTACACTACTTACCTGGGCTCGTAACATTGTTTTCTTTTAGA
>JBBPZJ010000241.1:0-3276 GCA_038199395.1 Chitinophagales bacterium | reverse complement strand
TTTTCAAGTTTGCCGGTATTAATGCGGCAGGGCCCGCAATACTGGTGGCTGTTACATTTCTGAGTTTAGTATCATTTATAGGGCAAGCGTTCACTTTTTGGCTTTATGGATTGATAGCTTTCGTTGCCTGGGTCTTTTTTTATAAGCTCGTCCCCCGAAACAAAGGGAAAGCCCCTCGAAGAAATTGAAGCGCTCTGGCAGCAAAAGCTAAATTAGCTTGAGTGAATTAAAGGGTAGTTCACTGTGACGTATGTAATTTTTAAATGGAATTGTGGAATGGCATGGCATCATGTTTGCATAATTATCAATTGTACAAATATTCTAAAGTTCTAATGTTTAAGTTGAAAGGTGTGTGCACAAACGATACAACTTTCATTCCAATGGTGATTCGCTTAAAATGAAGCAGTAACGATCCCTGTTTTAGAAGGACGGTGTGGGTGGAAAAAAGGTAGTGAAAAGGGCAGGATTAAGATAAATAAGCAGGTAAAAGAAGTAGAAGAAAATATTGTTGTATCGCTGTCGTATCATGAGCATAAAATTGAACATATATCGCTATTAATCAGTTTGCAGATGGTGCATTGCCAACAATCCGGCATGAGCATGAAGTGAATAGTACGTTTATACCAGTTCTAAAGAAGTAATGGTTTAATTCATTTTACTGGCAGAAGGAATAGAAGTTACCAGGCACATTATATCAACACCAGAACACATAGAAATCTGTCTTCAAAAAAGAAACAGGTAACGTTAACCGTACAGAATAAACAAATTTTATCCACAATTCTTTTTTAATCAATAAATACCGAAAGGCATAACAATGACAAAAACAGTAGTAGGCTTATTTAACAAGTCTTCAGAAGCCAAGCAGGCAGTACAAGAGCTTTTAAGCAAAGGTTTTAATGATGGTAATGTTGACATTTCAGCAAACCATACAGCAGAAACAAACCATACAGCAGAAATTAGTAACAATTATAGGTCTTCAGCCGATACTGAAGAGGAAAATGGATTTACCAAATTCTTCAAAAACTTATTCGGCGATGATGAGGATAATGTCGAGCGATACAGCAGCGCAGCAGCCCGGGCGGCTTCTATAGTTACCGTTCATGCCCAATCAGATGATGAAGCTGAAAGGGCAGCCGACATTTTAGATGATAATGGCGCTTCTGATGTTGATAATAATCCGGGAAATGAAATGTATGATAATAATATGAACCGTGATGCCAATCAGTCTGTAAATATAATAGAGGAAAACCTTGAAGTAGGTAAGCGAAACGTTGAAACTGGTGGCAAGAGATTACGAAGCCGTATTGTAGAACGCCCGGTACAGGAAGAACTTCGCTTGCGTGAAGAGAACGTAAGCGTAAACCGCAATACCGTAAACCGCCTTGCAACCGATGCAGATTTGGCTGCCTTCAAAGAAGGTGAAGTAGAAATGGTAGAAACCAAAGAAGTACCGGTGGTAAACAAACAGGCACGTGTAGTAGAAGAAGTAAGCTTAGAGAAAAATGTTTCAGAACGTAATGAGACAATTAAAGACACAGTAAGGAAAACAGAAGTGGATGTGGAAAACATTGACGAAAACGATAAAACTTCAACATATTAATCTCACCATTAACAACGATAATTGTTTAAAACTTCTGTTAGATTAAAGGCATTGCTTATATACAAAAATAAGCGTGCCTTTTTATAACTAAAAAAAACAGATGGAACATATAGAAATTCAAAAAAAATACGATGACGATATTCACCGTAATAATATTCATCTCAAAACACTAACCGGGTTGCCGATTCTTTAAAACGTCTTTCATGGAGCTCGGATTTGGCGGTGTTTTAATTGCAGTTGTAGTACAGATTTCATTAAGCCTGTTGGGTATCGGCATTGGGTTAAGTACAGTTGACGTGCAAACAGAAGCAAATCCTGCTAATGGATTAGGTATTGGTTCGGCAATTTGGTATGGTGTTTCAAGCCTTATCTCTATGTTTGCAGGCGCATTATTCGTTGCCGAGCGTTTAGCTCAAAGCAGAAATGTTTTTGACGGTGTAATTCACGGTTTGCTAACCTGGAGTTTAATTACGCTCATTACTTTGTATTTTCTTACTTCTGCCATTGGTGGCATAATAGGCGGAGTAGGAAGTTTGATTGGTAACACCTTGAGCGCAGCAGGAAATATGGCTGGCAAAGCAGTTACCGCTGCTGCGCCAGCCATAAAAAATGAGCTACAGAACCAGGGAATTAATCTTGATAATATTAAACAGGAGGCAAAAACACTGTTGAGGCAAACCGGCAAACCGGCATTGCAACCGGATGCATTGGCTAACCAGGCAAATGCAGTAACAGCCAATGCCAAAGGTGCAGCATCTGATGCTGCTGCTAACCCGCAACAGGTAGATGAACAAATCAATGACTTGTTTGACAATATCCAAAAGCGTGGCGATAATGTGGCTTCGCAAGCAGACAAACAGGCAATGGTGAATGTTATAGTTGCAAGAACAGGCAAAAGCCAGCAAGAAGCTAGCCAGATTGCAGATAACTGGATAGCAACTTACAACAAAGCTGCAGCTCAATGGCAACAAACTAAACAAGAAGCGGCAGCAAAAGCAAAAGAGGTTGCTAATAAGGCTGCAGACATTGCATCAACAGCGGCAATTGTAGCATTTTTTAGCCTTTTAGCAGGTGCCATTGTTTCAGCTTTTGGTGCAACTGCAGGTACAAAATCAAAAAATAATATTACAGGGACTGAACCTGTAGCAGTTACAGCATAGTTTGCTGTTACAATGTTTATTTCATTAATAATTTAAACTAAAAAACCAATGTTCGCTTTAATTAAAAAATATACTGTTAGGTATAGTTATAGGAATGCTGATAGCTCCGGAGAAAGGCGTTGAAACCAGAAAAAAAATTAAAAAGCTTTTTACAGATGTAAAAGAAGATGCAAAAGATGTAGTTCATGCATCTGCTGAAAAGGCGGAAGAAGAAACAGCATAAATAAATCCTGAATGTTTGTTCAAACGATACTGACAATGGCATTCAGTGTAACAAACGAGCGGAAGTCTTTTATCAATATCCACCAGATAAAAATCAAGCCAACGGCATTAAGCTAAACCCTTAAGAATAGTAAAGAAAAGGGGCTGTTCAATCCTTAGAAGCTGTCTAAAATTAGTAAGAATTGATATTTGATGTGGATAAGAGTGTAAAGTAATATTACTTATAAAGAAGTTATCACTTACAGCAT
This sequence comes from Chitinophagales bacterium, assembly GCA_038199395.1. GTDB lineage: Bacteria > Bacteroidota > Bacteroidia > Chitinophagales > Chitinophagaceae > Segetibacter. The sequence continues at coordinate 46 of JBBPZJ010000241.1, read as the reverse complement.
AGAAGCTGTACTAATTGTGAATACAAAAACTCAATTAGTATGACAA
>JBBPZJ010000240.1:0-5050 GCA_038199395.1 Chitinophagales bacterium | reverse complement strand
AGGAAAGAAAAAAAATTCCCGGATGCCACGGCAATCATTGAAAAAATGAAAAGCGTCGGTTTCAAAAAAGTAGAAATAGACAATACAGCAAGGTCGATCCGTCTTCTTCAACCGGGTATGCAGCTAGACCTGGGAGGAATTGCGCAAGGCTATATTGCCCAAAAAGTACTGGAAAGGTTAGCTCAGTATAACATGAAGCGGGCATTGATAGACGTAAGCGGAGATATTGCAACTGCAGATCCTCCACCTGGAAAAAAAGGGTGGATCATAGGAATTAATTTGCCGGAAAGTGAAAAACTACAAAAGCAGTTGCTGCAGATATCCAATATTTCAGTTTCTACTTCAGGAGATCTTTACCAATATATAGAACATGAAGGAAAAAAATTTTCACATATCATTGATCCAAAAACTGGTTATGGAATCACGAGCCAAAAAAATGTAACGGTTATAGCCCCTGACGCAACTACTGCTGACTGGTTAGCAACCGCTTGCAGTATTATGCCTGTTAAAAAAGCCAAGCGATTAGCTAACCGACTTCATGCAGAAGTATTAATTGCAGAAATGCAAAACGACAAAATCGTTCAATCAAGCACAAAAAAGTTTAGTTATTTTTATTTTTCTAATACCAGAAATGACTAATTTTCATGCTTATTGGTTATAAACATCCTTTTTTGTGAATAAGATAGTTCTATTTGTTTTGTTTGAATCACTGGTTTTTTTAGCTTCAGCTCAAAGTGCAGTGCAAGATTTTAAACCGTATGATCAACCTATTCCCGGCTCAACTTTAACTACTAAAATGGTGGCCATTCCAGCCGGAAGTTTTGTGATGGGAAGCAGTAACAGCGAAACTGGACGAAATGCAGATGAAGGACCACAAAAAAAAGTAGATATTTCTGCATTCTGGATGGGCGCTTATGAGATTACCCGTGATGAATTTGATGTGTTCTATAAAAATGAAGAGTTAAGTCAAAACGATGAGGTTGATGCCATTACAAGACCGAGTCAACAATACATTGATCTGACGTGGGGCATGGGTAAAGAAGGTGGTTTTCCTTTTAACAGTATGTTGCAAAGAGCAGCCATCATGTACTGTCGTTGGTTGTATAACAAAACGGGTGTTTTTTACAGGCTGCCTACTGAGGCAGAATGGGAGTATGCCTGTAAGGCCGGCACTAATACTGCTTACTTTTTTGGAAATGATGCTAGTCAGCTTGCCGAATATGGATGGTTTGAATCTAACAGCGAGGGCAAGTATCATAAAGTAGGATTAAAGAAACCGAACCCCTGGGGATTGTATGACATGGTTGGTAATGTCTCGGAATGGACGTTGGATCATTATGATGAAAAGTCTTTGGAAAAGTTAGCCGATAACGCTACTGATCCGGCCCCAAAATTTAATGAGGAGACTTTTCCTAAGGTTTTAAAAGGCGGTGGCTACGACAATAATGTGAAGTTATTAAGAAGTGCAGCACGCATTAAATCAGACCCCGAATGGAACAAAAGAGATCCGCAAATTCCAAAAAGTAAATGGTGGCTTACCGATGCTCCTTCAGTTGGTTTTCGCATCGTAAGACCGCTGAAACAACCTACAGCTAAAGAGGCTGAAGAATTTTTTAAATCGTATCTTGGTATCTAAATTTTCAAAAATAAATCACTTCAAATGACTAACGATTACCTAAAAAAGTTTGCCAGCAGCCGCAGGGAATTTGTACGGCAAACCTCTTTACTTGCAGGCGGCCTTATTGCAGCTCCCCTGTTATCAAAAGCAAACTATTTTTCAGGTGCTGATGACGCTATTAAGATTGTTTTAATAGGGTGTGGGGGCAGAGGTACCGGTGCAGCTATGCAGGCCTTGTCTACCAAGCAAAATATTAAATTGGTGGCTATGGCAGATGCTTTTCAGGATAATGTAGAAAAGTGTTATGCCAATCTTACAAAAGAGAACACATCAAGCTCATCAGCCGGAAAGCCAAGCGTAAAAAGTAAAATTGATGTACCTGCAGAAAGAAGATTTTTTGGCTTTGATGCGTATATGAAAGTAATACCACTGGCAGATGTGGTGCTTATTGCAACACCTCCGGGATTTAGACCTATTCATTTTGAAGAAGCCATAAAACAGAATAAACACGTGTTTATGGAAAAGCCGGTAGCAACAGATCCTGCCGGCGTTGAAAAAGTGCTGGCTACCGCAGCAATTGCAAAGCAGAAAAAATTAAACGTTGTAGTGGGTCTTCAGCGTCACTATCAAAATTCTTACAAGGAATTATTCAGCCGAAAAGACCAGATCGGAGACATCACATCGGCGCAGGCATGGTGGAATAACGACGGTGTTTGGGTTCGTCCACGTAAACCGGGCCAGACCGAAATGGAATACCAGATGCGTAACTGGTACTATTTTAACTGGCTTTGCGGAGATCATATCAATGAACAACACATTCACAATCTTGATGTCATCAACTGGTTTAAAGAAGGGTATCCTGTAAGTGCGCAAGGTATGGGCGGACGCCAGGTTAGAAAAGGAAAAGACCATGGAGAAATCTTTGACCATCACTATGTAGAATTTACCTATGCTGATGGTTCGATTTTGAATAGTCAATGTCGTCACATACCTGGTACAATGAGTAAGGTTGATGAATTATTTATAGGTACAAAGGGTAAAATTCAAACAGGTGCAGCCAATATTGTAGACCACAAAGGAAAAGTTTTGTATCAATTTGATAAGAAGACAGAAAACCAACCTTACCAAACTGAACATGATGAACTGTTTGCCGCTATAGCAAAAGGTGAATACAAATTTGCTGATGCAGAAAATGGTGCTAAAAGCACAATGACTTCTATTTTGGGTCGTATGGCCACCTATAGCGGACAAGTTGTTAAGTGGGATAAAGCAATTCATTCGGGTCTTGATATTCATCCTAAAGTGTACTCATTTGATGCAACACCTCCGGTTGTGCCTGATGCAGATGGTTTTTACCCAATTGCTATTCCAGGTAAAACAACGTATGCATAATCTGCCAAGAATCAGGTAACAAATATTAGCTCTAAGTAAAAAAGGTGAAACGCTGGTTTCACCTTTTTTACATTCTAAACCTTTTGTTGCCTGTATGTGCATTTCATCATGGTAATTGGAATAAGATTTTGAGTTTGCTATTTAATTCTGTCAATTCGGTCGGTTCAAGTCTGCCTAACAATCCTTTTGCTAATGCTTTGTCCTTAAATCGGATAAAGAATATAGGTCTTCTTCATCGTTTAAAAAAGCAAAAGCCTTACTGTCGGCAGTCAGTTGTTGAATACCTTGTGTCAGTAGGTGCTCTTCATAACGTTTAGTTACAAAGTCTGCAAAGTCAGATATTTCTTCTGCTTTTTCTTTGGTAATTGATTGATAGCTTTTATTGTCCGCTCAATGATTGCTTGTCGTGTCATTTCTATGAATTTATCATGTCAGTAAAGATGATAATTTTGAAGAAGTAGGAAGTGTCACAGCGGCATTACAGGCAACGTTGCGCTACAATAACGTTTGGAAAAAATGTCTATTATTAAATTGGCGGATCAAGATGCACAGGTGGCATCATCAGTTCTTCTACATTTACTAGTTGCAGGTCAAGTCTTTCACACCAACCTAAAAAGCTATCATAAATATCGTCGAGCGTTGCTTTTTGTTTTGGCGTTAGCTCAAGTGCATGTGCCCTGCTAATTGTACGAATAGGGAGACCTCTTTTACGAAGAAAATATTTAGCACTTAAAGGGTATGCTTCGTGTATTAAAGGATCGACCCGTGAAAGTTCCGATTGGAGCCATTCCACATCCTCCTGCCTGTTAGGATTAGTAGCATTGTCGCATAACCATACAAGTATCTCCGGGTAGAAGTTACCCGCAATTGCCGACATACCTTTTGCACCTGCCCTAATAGAGTAAATGGCGTTCGGGGTATGTGCATCATAAAATTCAAAGCGGTAATTATCAGGTGGCACAACCGCCAGTTTCGCCCTTACTTTCTCCACTTCTATCGTGGTATCCTTATGATAAATAAATCTTCCCGTTTCTAATAGCTTTTTAAACACCTCCGGCGGTAAAATTCTTTTATAAGGTGCAGGGCACTCATATAAACCGAGAGGTATATTGGCGGTAAGCTGAAGCATCTTATCAAAGTTTGCGAGCAATACTTCATCGCTGTCATTAACATTAGCATAGTGGCCTGTTATTAAAATAACAGCACTAACTCCCGTATTATAAATGCGTTTTGTAAAGTCTGCTTTATCCTCAATGGTTAATCCAAAAGAACCTGTTGCCACCACCGGTACACGCCCTTTTACGTACCTGACAATATGCTGTGTCAGTTCAAGGCGTTCATCTTCTGTAATGCTGTACATTTCGCTACTGAGGCAATTTGCAAAAAAGCCCTTTACGCCCGCAGCCAGGTAAAAATCTATTAGCCTTGATACTGCATCAAAGTCAACCTTTGCTTTAAGGTTAAACGGAGTAATCATTACCGGTACAAACTTCTTTTCACTGTTACTCATACAATACTTGATTTTTTGGTGTCGTTTTAGCTTTCATGGCTAATTACTGAACTTTCTCCTGCCCAGGCAATTTATAAAAATAATGTTATACAAGTGCCACCTATATTTAATATCTCCTTCATCCCCGAAGGCATTTCGACTATGATTAAATAGAGTATGAGTAAAGCGCCCAATGTTTTAATAACTCCCTGAACAACTTCAGTCCAGATTACTGCTTCCATCCCGCCTAAAACTGTATATAGAATAATACAAATTCCCATGACTATCATTATTGTTGACATAGGAAGGCCAACGAGTGCAGTCCGAAATCTCCCCTGTTCTTCTATAAAATGAAACAAGTATTTTGAAACAAACAAAGCGGCAAACGGCATCGAAATACTAAAAACAAAAGCATTCCAGTTACTTCCAAATGCTTTACCGGGAACACCTAAAAAGGTGTTGCTGCTTAAGAAGGTAGCATATCTGGATAATTCTATCGTCCACCCCGGAATAGAACCAGAGGCTTTTGTAAATTGTTCAGAATTTTTATT
>JBBPZJ010000239.1:0-6744 GCA_038199395.1 Chitinophagales bacterium | reverse complement strand
TTAGTTGAACCTTTTGCAGGCGGCGGCATTGTAAGTCTAACGGCAGCATTTGAGAAAATGGCTGAACATATTACTATGGTGGAAATGGATGAAGAAATAGCTGCTGTTTGGGAAGTAATTTTAAGCGGCAAAAACAAATGGCTTGCGGATAAAATCTATTCTTACAACCTAACACATGCAAATGTAAAAGCTGAATTAGAAAACCCAATCAAGGAACTACAAGACATTGCTTTTTGTACAATTTTAAAGAATAGAGTTTTTCATGGCGGCATTCTTGCCAAGGGTTCTGGAATGATTAAAAATGGAGAAAATGGAAAAGGAATTACATCACGTTGGTATCCCAAAACTTTACGTGACAGAATACTTGCCATTGATTATATAAAAGACAAAATAAGTTTTATATCGGGTGACGCTTTTAAAGTTTTAGAACAAAATGTCAATAACAAAACTACATACTTTTTTATTGACCCACCCTACACAATTGCGGGCAAACGGCTTTACACATATTTTGAGATTGACCATGAAAAACTATTTACCCTAACTGCAAAACTAAAGGGAAAGTTCATGTTGACGTATGACGACACACCAGAAATACGGCAGCTTGCGAACAAATACGAGTTGAAATTCAAAACAATACCAATGAAGACAACGCTTCACTTTGAAAAGAACGAAATTATTATTTCGGATAACTTCTCATGGTGGACAGATAGCAACTTCCGCTAACATCAAGTATTGCCAATGGGGCTGGACGTTAGAGCAATCGGCAGCAGTTCTCTTCAGCTTGAGTTCAGGCAGGACATTATCTATTTGGCTGTTTATTGTTAACTTTCATCTTAAAACAAAACCCTACAGCGGTTGTCTATTCGGAGGGGAATTCTATTCCCCTCCATCGTCAATACTTAAGGGGCGGCAATATAACAAAGACAAGTATCAGGCTGAAATCTGTACCCGGCAATGAATTGAAGCAAAAAACAATCGTAAAAGCCTAAAAAATTCAGGTGAAAAAAGAAGCCATGAAAAGATGGGGTACAAGGGAGTGACACAACGATGTCCAATTAAATTCCTACTGTTCGTCCCCTAAAAATCTCAAGTTGACGCCAATGCGTTCTCACGGGAAGATGCGAAGCAACGAAAGCTAAATAAACGCATTTCAGCCCGGGGCTAAAAAAACGGTAGTGTCTCAGTTTGAATAACAATCATCTATTTGGATGTTGCGATTCACTCCAATATGTTATCATGGAATGTAGCATACTCTTCAATTTTTCCAAGGTGTTAGGTTTTATAAAGTAACCTTGCACACCATAGCTATAAGCTTTCATAATCGAACTCGATGCGGCGCTTGTAGATAAAAATATAAACGGGATGCATTTTGTTCGCAACTGCTCATCATCATGGATGATTTTTTTCAGTTCAATGCCGGGTACATTCCGCATATTAATGTCGCACAGAATAAAAAACGTTCCGTTTTCTGTTGTCTTAATGTATTCCAGAAATTTTAAGCCATCATCGAAAACGATTATTTCATTCTCAACCTTCAATTCTGAAAACGCCTGTTGCATCAATTCTAAGTCGTCTTCGTCATCGTCAATAACGATAATTGGCTTTTTGTTCATTTTCGAGCAATTTATTTTGTGGTATAAACTTATTAAAAGGCTGGCTAAGTAACTTACTGCTTATTTGATAAGTATCCTAAACTATTATTTTCAAACTGAGACACTAACAAAAAAACAACTCCTTAGGATTACTGGAAAAGTTCAAAATACAATAAGAAGAACTGTAAAATATCACTGAATTATGCGTTCCAAACAATTCACAGTATATTTAACTGCCCAATAATCATCATTGTAATCTGGCATCCAGCTTCTAAAAACTAACCTTATACAACCTACACCATTTAAAGACACACCATGTTAAACACTGAACCGGAACGTATCATAGCCATCGGGGCATCTGCAGGTGGATTGGAAGAGATCCGTCATTTTTTCGAGAATACTCCATTAGATAGCGTGGCCTACGTAGTCATTCAACATCTGTCACCCGACTTTAAAAGCCGGATGGTTGAATTGCTTAACAAACACAGCAAGCTAAAAGTAAAGGAAGCCGAAGAAAACATGGCGGTGGAAAAAAATGTAGTGTACCTGATACCCGGCAGTAAAATAATGACCATTGAAAAGGGAAGGTTAAAATTTGAGGAGAAGGAAATTACCAATAAACCTCATCTTACCATTAATACTTTTTTCAAGTCGTTTGCAACCGACCAGGGAAAGAAATCAATAGGTGTTATTCTTTCGGGTATGGGGTCGGATGGCACAGAAGGTGTAAAGGCAATAAAAAACGCAGGAGGAATGGTCATCGTTCGCGACCCTGCAAAGGCAGAGTTTGCAAGTATGCCATCAAACGCTATTGCTACAGGCGTGGTAGATTTTATACTGGAACCTGAATTGATGCCGCAAACCATTTACGACTATGTACATAATATTGAACCCCTGGAGAAGCCGGTAGTAAAAACGAAAGATGATGAAGAGAACATGCAGGATATCATAAGCCTGGTAAAAGCGCAGCATCCGCTGGATTTTTCGGATTACAAGCCTACCACCATTTTAAGAAGAATTAAAAGAAGAGCGGCTTATCACCATTTTATCAAGCTACCAGAATACCTCAATTTTCTAAAGGCAACTCCTGACGAGGTGGATGCACTTGCAAAAGAATTTTTGATAAGTGTGTCCTCGTTTTTTAGGGACCCGGAAGCTTTTGAAGTTATAGAACATGAAATTATTCCAATCATTCTTAAACAATCTAAAAGGGGGGATGAAATAAAAATATGGGTTCCGGGTTGTGCAACGGGTGAAGAAGCCTATTCAATCGCTATGCTTTTATGTGAACAATTGAATGGAGATTATAAAGATTTTGTAGTAAAAATATTTGCCACAGACGTAGACGATGACGCATTGTTACAGGCAGGAAAGGGCATTTTTAATGAAAGCATCAGCGACCATATTTCTGCCAGCCGGCTTCATAGCCATTTTTTGAAAGAAGGCCACCATTACAAAGTTAAACCTGATATACGCAAGATGTTGATTTTTGCGCATCACGACATTGTAAAGAACCCACCGTATTGCAATATGGATTTTATCAGTTGCCGCAATATGCTGATTTACATGACCCCTGTTTTGCAGAAAAAAATCTTTAACATGCTGCTGTACGGGCTAAAAAAAGACAGGTATCTATTTTTAGGACCAAGCGAAAATCCGGTTTCAATTCTTGATAATCTTGACATTGTAGATAAGAAATGGAAGATTTATAAAAATATCAAAGAGAAACAACCTATACGCTTTGATGCATATTCAGAGCCTGCTTTTGTAGATGTTAAATTGAAAACCCCTCCTTTGGCTGTTGCCCGATTCAAAACCCAAAAAAATGCGATAGCCGATTCCATACCCTCAGCACTTATGTTTGAGTTGGGCTATACCATGGTTTGTATTGATGAACATAACCAGGTAGTACAGACGTTTGGTGATACCACAAAATACCTGCTTCAAAAGAACTTTACTTTATCCCTCACCGATTTGTTGCCAAAACCCCTTGCTGTAGCCTTTACCTCAGCAAGCAGGAGAGCATTGAAGTCAAACGAAAAAATTCTGGTAAAAGGTATCTCGATTGAGAACAATCCGGTGCCCGTTAACCTGCTTGTGAAAGCTTTGGACATTAAAAAATCAAATCAAAAGCTCATGCTTGTTGCCTTTAGTGATGATAACACCAGCAGCCCTATGCAACAACCAGGTGAAGTATTTGACAAAAAAATATTTCATGATGAATATGTGCTGAACATGGAAGAAGAGTTAAGAGAACTGAGGGAGGAGGTACGTGGCACCCATGAAAAACTGGAGGCCTCTGATCAGAATTCACAATCTTATAATGAAGAGTTGCTTTCGGCCAACGAAGAGATGCAAAGCACCAATGAAGAAATGCAATCAATTAATGAAGAGCTGCATACCATTAATGCCGATTACCAGGCAAAGAACAAGGAGCTTGTTGAGATTAATGATGATTTGGATAATTATTTCAGAAGTAATGTGAACGGCCAGTTATTTGTAAACCGCGACATTCTTTTAATGAAGTTTTCGCCGGGAACTGTACAGCATATTAACCTTCAAAACAGCGATATAGGCCGACCTCTCAGCAATATCTCTACCAATATAAAATTCGACACCATCATTTCTGATGTAAAAGAAGTGATTACCAATGGAGGCGTAATAACAAAAGAAGTTGAAGCTGTCAGTGGAAAGTGGTACCAGATAATGACGATGCCATATGTTAGACAGGCAGATAACCAAACGGATGGAGCCATTATTACTTTTAACGACATCACGCAATTGAAAAAAGCCCAGCTTGACGTGGATAGAAAGAATAAAAGCCTTGAACGCATAAACGCAGATCTTGATAATTTTGTTCTTTCCGCATCGCATGATCTTTTAGGACCGCTTAGTAATATTGAGGTTACCATTGCATTAGTAAATCAGCTAAACATTAACGAACCGGAGTTAGTTGAATATTTTGATATCATAAATGGGTCTGTTAAAAAGTTTAGAATTATGCTAAAGGAGCTTTCTGCAATTGGTAAAGTAGAAAGCGAAGCCTATAAAGTGGAAGCTGTAAATGTGAAGAAACTGATCGATGAAGTAACAGCCAGCATCAGCGATAAAATTAGTTCAACGAAAACTGTTATTACTACAGAACTACAAATTGAAGAAGTGTTTTTTTCAAAAAAGAACCTGAGAAGTATCTTGTATAATCTTATCAGCAATGCGCTAAAGTTCAAAAGCAACGGGCAACCAGAAATACAAATTATTGCCAGGCACGAAGGAGAATTCGTGCGATTGTCTGTTAGAGACAATGGAATTGGAATGTCTGCAAGGGACATTCAAAGGGTCTTTGGTATATATAACAGGTTAGATCAAACAACTGAAGGGCAAGGTGTTGGGCTATATCTTGTAAAGAAAATTGTAGATGCTGCCGGAGGAAAAGTGGAAGTTGAAAGTGAGCCTGGTAAAGGAAGTATTTTTACAATATTTCTAAAAGCAGAAGAGCCGGCTATCGTATAAGCTCGTTCCCTGGTTTTTAGTATTTTTTTGGTTTCCGACAGTGGTATTGCCATAGCGTCATCGTTGCTACGCTCAGTTCAACTGTAACCGCGACATGTGGCCGGAGAGAAGAAATTATCCCGAGGCTCAGGCAGATTAATACATGATTACCCGGGAAAGCTAACCCTACTCCAGATTTTATTACAAAAGTCATTAAGGTTATTCGCTCTTCGCAAATAATTTACTTATTTTAGACAACATGAAACCCTCAATACCAAACCCAATTATACTCATTGACGATGACAGTGAAGACCTGGAACTTTTTATTGAAGCCTTTCAGTCACTGGAAATAGAAAATGAAGTAATCCCCTTTAACGATGCACAGGATGCGCTGGAATTTTTAAAAAACTCGGGAAGGCAGCCGCTGTTCATACTTTGTGATATTAATATGCCCAAAATTAATGGCCTCGACCTGCGTCAGAAGATTTATGACGATGAAATATTAAAACAAAGATCCATTCCTTTCTTATTCCTGTCAACAGCAGATAACAGGGTATTTGTTGATAAAGCTTATGATTTATCGGTACAGGGATATTTTAAAAAACCAGCACGTATCAGTGAAATTAAAGAAATGCTTTTGGCTATTATCATTTACTGGCGTTACTCCCATCATCCTAATTCGCGAACTCAGACAAATAGAAAAATTTTTTAAATGAGGTCCGTCAATTACCAAAAGCTATTCAATAAAGCTATTATTATCGTAATTGAACGAATGTTATTAACCTGAGGTTGTGCTAACAGTTACTCGTTATTATAAGGAACGAAGCAATCTGCTCTACTAATAAACGAGTTTAGCTATCCTAAAAGCAGATTGCTTCGTCGTGCCTCCTTATAATAACGTCCATTATAACTAATTGTTTATTAACTTTTTATACATTTACGTCATTCGTATTTTTTCTTTTTTTGGTTCCGAAAAAGTCGTTTCTCGCAATGACGATTGTTTATTTAAAATCCCAAAAAACGTACAACTCAGCTTCTTAAGTTAATGACATTTGTTATTGAACGATATTTATCACATGAAGTTTCCGAATCTATAAAAATAAGAAACCTTGCGGATGTATATTCCAATCACTACTAAAATAAATCATCATGAATAAGAGCGGACCTATCATCATAATAGAAGACGACACCGATGACCAGGAAATCTTAACGGATGTTTTTAAAGAACTTGATTACAAAAATGAAATTGTTTTTTTTGAGGATGGTGAAAAGGCACTTCAATTCTTAACGGATACAGCCATTAAACCATTTATTATTTTATCAGACATTAATATGCCCCGATTAAATGGTATAGAATTAAGAGAAAAAATTCATGAAAATGAAGATTTAAGATTAAAAAGTATTCCTTACTTATTTTTTACTACAAGCGCCGACGAAAGACATGTTATTGACGCCTATTCGAAGTCAATACAGGGTTTTTTTGTTAAACCAAATAGCTTCAATGAATTGAAACGTACAATTGAAAGAATTGTAGAGTATTGGCAGGAGTGCATATCTCCTAATTACATCAAATAATCTTTGTGCAGTGTGCGGGAACATGGATGAAAGAAGTAAGCGTGTATGGGTGATGAATGGCTATGATCCAATGTACAATAATGGTTTT
>JBBPZJ010000238.1:0-2481 GCA_038199395.1 Chitinophagales bacterium | reverse complement strand
ACTTTAAAATCCATGTCGCCAAGGTGATCTTCATCTCCAAGAATATCAGTAAGTATTGCATACTTTCCATCTTCACGGGTAATCAATCCCATTGCGACACCACTTATGTGCTTAGGAATGGGTACACCTGCATCCATCAATGCGAGCGATCCGGCACATACAGTAGCCATTGAAGATGAACCATTACTTTCAAGAATATCACTTACAATCCGTACTGTATAAGGATAATCATTCCCAGGCATCATTTGCTTTAAACTTCGCAGTGCAAGATTGCCATGACCCACTTCTCTTCGACCAACGCCTCGCATCATTTTAACCTCTCCCGTTGAAAACGGAGGAAAATTGTAATGCAATATGAAATTACTGTAATCAGATTTTGCAGCACTCTCGATTAACAACTCATCCAGCTTAGTACCGAAGGTAACAGTTGTTAGAGATTGAGTTTCACCCCTGGTAAACAGGGCAGAACCATGTGGTGTTGGAAGAGGATCTACTTCCATAGTTAATACCCGCACATCTTCAAGGCCACGTCCATCGAGCCTTACTCTGTCTTCAAGCATCATATTTCTTACTTCTTCCCACTGAAGGTCTGCGTAATATTTTTTAGCTAGCTTTTTGTCGGTGTCTGTTGCATCTTCACCTAAACTTGCAATCAATTCATCTTTAATAGTACTAAAAGCTTCACTTCTTGCATGCTTGCCAGAGCCACTTTTTGCAACAATCTGAACCCTTTCTTTAGCGAAATCAATTACTTTTTGTTCTATTTCTTCACTTTGAACAGGTTTGGTGTACTCTCTCACGCCTGGTACGCCAACTTTGCTTCTGAGTTCTTGTTGCGCTTTAATATGTACCCTTATTGCATCATGGGCGATTTGCAAAGCATTTACCAAATCTTCTTCCGAACACTCTTTCGCCTCACCTTCCACCATCATCAGGTTTTTTTCTGTGGCAGCAATAATGAATTCAAAATCAGCTTTCTCCAGTTGAGAACGGGTAGGATTGATAACAATTTCACCATCAATTTTGGCAATTCTTACTTCACTTATAATTTCTTTTATGGGAATATCGGAAACAGCTAAGGCTGCGGATGCTGCCAAACACGCTAATGCATCTGGCATAATCTCTGGATCACTGGAGATTAAGCTGATTAAAACCTGTACTTCACAATAATAGTCTTCAGGAAATAATGGGCGTAAAGCTCTGTCAATTAAACGGCTGGTTAATATTTCATAATCGTTTAGTCTTGCTTCTCTTTTGAAGAAAGATCCGGGAATACGACCGGCAGAAGCAAATTTTTCCTGGTAATCAACAGACAGTGGAAAGAAGTCCTGTCCTTCACGAGCTTCACGGTTGGCTACAACGGTTGCTAACAAAATGCAATTGCCTTGTCTAACAGTAACGGCACCATCAGCTTGCCTGGCCAGTTTTCCTGTTTCGACTACAACTTCGCGATTGTCGCCAATATTAAAAGTAACATTAATAGGTTGAGATAACATATAGGTAACAATGTTTGAGTACAAAACAGCAGGTCAAAAATGAGAAACAAAAAGCCCTGTGCTTTGGTTAATAATAAATGGAGTGACCAAAACGGTATAAACACAAAAAACTATTCCCAACCGTATAAATAATTAATCAGTTGGGAATAGCTAATATCATAGAGAAAAAATTATTTTCTTAAGCCCAGCCTTTCGATTAATCCGCGATATCCCTGCAGATTGTGTTTTTGTAAGTAAGTCAGCAAACGCTTACGCGTACCTACAAGTTGCATAAGACCACGATGGGTAGAAAAGTCTTTTTTATTTGCTTGTAAATGTTTTGAAATCTGACTAATACGTTCAGTTAATAAAGCCACCTGCCCTTCAATAGAACCTGTATTTTTAGCTCCACCACCAAATTCAGTAAAAATGCTTGTTTTTTTTTCTGTTGTTAAAGACATCTCGAATTTTTTAAATAGACACCGATTTTTTAATTTCTTATAATTGGCTGCAAAAGTAGGATAATATTACAAAAAGCCGAAATTATAAAACCAAATTCTTGACAATAATATTCTTATAATTTGTATAAAAATAAAAATTTACCTTAACGGTTGGGGCAGTAAATACTCTTAACAGCTCCGTTAATGCTCTTTCTGCTAGCGCTTCCAGCAGAATTTCTAAAGGCACTGTGCAACAAAAGGAATTGCTTTTTTTGAATTTTCAGAAATAAAAACTACATTAGTAGGAGTTCTTTCTAACAACTAAAACTTGCCATATGAACAACATTGAACGCTTAGAACATTGGGGTGACACGCATCATCCAAAATGGGTAGATATAGTTCGTATAGGACTAGGAATCTTTCTCTGCTACAAAGGAATTGACTTTTTGCGCAACATGGGCATTATGAATAACTTACTTTCCAGTCATCTTTCATATGGTTCTTTTTTTACTGTTATGCTAGGCCATTATATAGTGTTTGCTCATATCCTCGGTGGCATATTTCTT
>JBBPZJ010000237.1:0-5366 GCA_038199395.1 Chitinophagales bacterium | reverse complement strand
TTAATTTGATTGGTATCCTGAAAATAACCAATTGCTTGATAACCAAAATAGGAATTAAAAGCCTCACCTTCTTGCGTGCGAACCGAGCCTCCATCTAAAAATGAATTGCCTGCTAAACTGGTGACCTTGTTTTTAACATCTGAAATCATTCCTGTAATATCAAATCCAAAATCGCGGAATTTTCTCCTGTAATTCAGTGACAATTCCCATCCCCTGTTTTCCATTTTACCGGCGTTGATAAGAGGATTCGTTGCTCCACCTGCATATGAAGGGAGCGGCTGTCGTAAGATCATGTCTTTCAAGCTTCTTACGTAGTAATCTGCAGTTACTGTGAAATATTTAGCAATACCCAGATCTACTCCAACATTCCATTGATTGGATTTTTCCCACTCTATCTGCCTGTTTGGAAACTCCAGTATGGCATATCCAAGAGTAGTTACATTATTGAAATATGCATTAGTACCATTAGTCGGGTTTCTGTAAGCAGATTGACCATAAAATGCATCAAATGGATAATAAGAGCTTAAATTCTGGTTACCCAAAGAACCAATGGAACCACGTAATTTGCCAAAGCTTATTAACTGTGAAGCTCCCTTAAAAAAACGCTCCTTTGAAAAAATCCATCCTACAGAAGCGGATGGAAAAAAGCCCCATTGCTTATTCAATTGCTGAGAGAAGCGGGATGAGCCGTCATATCTTCCATTCAATTCTAAAAAATATTTTTCCGTATAATTATAATTCACCCTGCTAAAAAATCCTGCTAATGCAAGTTCATTTGCGCTGGCATCGTTATCACGTGTTCCCGACCCTAAGTTCAGGTAGGGCTGGTTGGGATTAATGAAACCCGTTCTCGACGCACTAAAAAAGGAATTTGTGAATAATTCGGATTGGGCACCTGCAAGCAGCTTAAAATTATTGTCTTTGATTTTGCCTGTATAAGTTGCCTGCGCCAGGTAGGTTTTGTAAACATTATTGAAATAGGATTGACCCAGAGAGGTGCTTCCCGGCCATACTGCTATTTTATCATAGCTATTCGTTGTGAGGTTTGGCTGATAGATGTCTACATTTTTTACAAAAGATTTAGTTGTCGGATTTCTTACTTCACGTGCCCAATAAGCTTCCATTTCAAGATTTTTTACAGGCCGGTATGTAAATCCTGCTTTTGTAAGAAAAGTGTTATCATTTCTTACAGCCGTACCCGCCGCTTCAGCAGATGCAATAGGATTACGATTATTAGACTGGCCGGCCGACCCATAGATTCCGTCACCGTATACTCCACCGCCAATTGCAGGTAAACCTATTGCCTGGCGGATAATGAACTCTGGTGAACTGGTTGAAGGATTGATTGTTTTGCTATTGTTATAACTAAAAACTCCACTAACAGTCAACTTATCACTAATCTTAAAATCCGGATTGAACCTAACGTCATATCTTTCATAGCTATTGTTTTGTATCAGGCCCTGTTGCTTTAAATAACTTACAGAAGTAAATACATTTACCCTGTCACCGCCTGAAATAAGTTGAATGTTATGATTTTGCATCAAACCGCTATTAGTCAACAAAAGACCTAACCAATCTGTATTAATCACATCCATGTTGTTGGCAGGTGTAGTTTTATATTTATCAATAAGTGATGTTGGATATAAAAACGAGGCGGGATTGCCCGTACGGTTTTGTTCGGCTATATTACTCAATTCCATATGCTCTATTGCTGTAGTCCTTTGAGGAATTGCCGTAGCAACTTGTTTTGAAATAAAATTGTTATAACTCACCTTTAGTCCAATACCTGTCGCTCTTTTTGTCCTTACCAAAATAACTCCGTTAGAAGCGCGGGAGCCATAAATGGCTGTTGAGGCAGCATCTTTTAAAACAGAAATACTTTCTATGGCATTCGGATCTATATTATCCAACGTAGATACTACGCCGTCGATAATAATTAGCGGGCCCGTACCGGCAGATATACTGCTAATGCCGCGAATGCTGATAGACGCAGCATCGCCTCCAGGTTTTCCGCTCTGCTGCTGAACGCTTACACCGGGTGCAAGACCTTGTAAAAGATTACTTGTACTTGCTACCTGCCTGCGGGTTAACACGTCGTTTTTCAATGTAACAACGGAGCCGGTTATATTAGCTCTCCGTTGTGTACCATAACCCACCACTACAACGTCTGATAATTGATTGTTATCAGATTTTAAAGTGGCCGAAAGATTGGTGCCGTTGGCTCTTATTTCCTCCGGGGCAAAACCAATACTCGATATTACCAATGTTGCGCCTTTTGGTACACTTATGGTAAACTCTCCGCCGGTATTGGTTGCTACACCTTTACGCTGTCCTTTAACTACCACAGATGCACCTGCAACAGGTTCACCTGCCGCATTCGTAACCTTTCCCGTTACCCTGGTTTCCTTTGCCAACGCAAACAATCCTATAAAAGGAAGCATTAGCAATAAGAGCAGTTTTCTCATATTTGTTGGTTTAAGATGTAGAGATTGTTTTCCCTATAAAATGGTTAGTAAATTAGTAGTATGGCAATCGTTTTTAATAGCATAACTCATGCTAATGGCCAAAATAATCAGATGAAGGTTTGTAACACAAATTGCATTAGCTCTTTTGATTAAAGACCTTTTTGCTAATGGAGGATTTTTAATCTTCTAATGTTTTCCAAACCTGGTACAAAGCTCTTGGCACATGAAAACACCCTTTCCATTTACCACCTTTTAATGGAAGCAAAACTTCTCCCCGCCGGTTAAGGTAGCCGAACCATTCCCCGTATTCGGGATCTTTAAAATGCTTCCATGTATAGTCGTGTACTTTTTCAAACCATTCACGACATCGATCATCACCTGTAAGCTTATAGCCTTTAGCGAGTGCTACCAGAGCTTCTACATGTACCCACCAAAGCTTTTGATCCCATTCTAATTGTTGAGGCGGATAGCCTTTTACATCTAAAAAATAAAAGATGCCTTCATATTCGTTATCCCATCCGTATTCTAAAGTATTCAACATCATATCACAGGCTTTTGCGGTTAATGCCTCATCTCCAAGTCTTTTTCCCAGATCCATAATAAACCACATGGCTTCAATCGCGTGACCGGGATTTAAAAGGCGTCCCTCAAAAGAATCTGAAAAAGTGCCATCCAGGTAAACATTCTCTAACACAAGCCCCAGGTGAGGTTGATAAAAAACGTTCATCACTTCATCTATAACAGTTGGGATAAACTTGTTAACTCTTTCTGAGCCCAATAAATGCTCTAATTCCAACGACAGGTTGCAGAGTATCATTGGAAGAGCGAAGTTCTTCAACGATCTTGTAGCGGGATAAGCTTTGTTATACCCTCCTTTCCAGTTATGCTGTCTTTTTAAGATGTTCTCGAAAGTATCAACTGCCATTTTTTTATAACGCTCATCAGGCTTTGCTTTATCTAAAGATGCAAATGCCATCGTAGCAAAACAATCGCTAAAAATATTGTAAGGTTGTATAAGTGGCTTCCCTTCAGCAGTTACAGAAAAATACCAGTTACCCGCCTCATCTCTTCCGTATTTCTCCATAAAATCAGCTCCGTGCAGGGCCATCTCAAGCCATTCCCGCTTCTTATCTATATTGTTATACATATAGCTAAAGCACCACACCTGCCTTCCTTGCAGCCACATAAACTTATCTTTATCATACACATCTCCCTCTCTTGTTAAACAAGTAAAGTATCCGCCATTTGATTCATCCCTGCTGTGCATGAGCCAAAAGGGAAGAACATTATCTAACAACTCATTTTTGTATTGTGTAGCGTATTTTTTTAGTGCAGATCGGGATTTAGAACCAGATAAGAAAGCTTTTTGAGCGCTGTTCATTTTTAAATATTAGCAGAAGTATGATGTTGAAAAAGTCGAATTTTTAACAAACTAACGCAAACTTTTTTAAAAAATTTAATTAGTTCTAAAAAAAGTATAATAACCTTTTTCATCCGTGTTGCCTTCTATTTGCGAACCTTCCACTTTGTAATGTGCATTCTGCAACGGTTTGTAATTATCGCCTTGCACCACCACACCTGAAATAATAATAAAGTCGTTTTCATGATCAGCTTTGTTCTTTTCAACCTTACTTCTAAATGCAATTAATAATACAGCGAGCAAAGGCAATACAAACAGAAACTTAACCAGGTGCAATCTTGCACTTTTTAGTTTGTTCATCATGGTGATTCTTTTTTTGAGTGAGGAGAAATTAAACGGAACAGCAATGCCGGGCCCTGGAACTCCCATAACTTGTAAGAGCAGGTATTGATATTGCTTTTTGTCTGCACCATTTTCGAGCACTTTGTTGTCGGCGATAAACTCAAGATTCTGCCTGATGTGATGGCGAATAAGCCAGGCAAAAGGATTATACCAACTAAAAGCGCAAAGAACTTCGGCCCAGAGAATATCAATGGAATGTCGTTGTCGTACATGCACGAGCTCATGATGAAGAATTTCGTTAAGCTCTTCTATATTTTTAAATTTTTTGCAAGTACCAAAAGAAAACGGAACGATATTCTCTTCCACCTCATACAATTTAATACCCTCTGTAAAAAGCAGCTTTGCTTTTCGTTTAATATTCAAATAGCTTACATACTGAACAATCAATCTAACAACCATTACAAACAAACCGGCTATGAAAAGGAATAGCAAAACATGTTGACCATTGTATTCCGGAGTTGTTATCCCAGGGCTTAAAACCAAATTTTCACTTGCCAATGTTTCTACCTGAGGAATAGCCTTAATGGCCTTAGCAGCCGTAGGGCTAGCCTCGTCAATTACTTTAGATAAATTTATAAATGGAATTGAAAAAGAAAGAAAGGAATAGGTTAGCAGATACCATCGGTTCCAGCTATAAAATGTGAGCTGCTGAAGTAGCGCTTTATAAAACACGTAAACCACGGCCAGGGAAATAGATAGTTTACACAGGTATAAAAAAATATCGGCATATCAATCTGTTTTGATTATCTATTTTTTGCTCGATCAGATCTATAATTTCCTTTGCCGACAGTTTCTTCTGCTGTACAAAAAAACTAACGAGCTCCTTGTAAGAATTTGAAAAGTAGTTTTCGACTATACTGTTCACGAATTTCTTTTCGTACACTTCTTCTGAAATCACCGGTTTATACAGGTAAGCATTACCAATGAACCTGCTGCTTACATAGCCTTTTTTTCCAGGTTTTTAATGGTAGAAGCCAATGTAGTATACGGAGGAACAGGAGACATTAAAATAAATAAGAAAACATATATCGGTATTTCACTGCAAATCTCTTGATTGATTTCTACTTGCTGTTTAGCCGTAGTACCACCCGATACGCATCAATCATTCCTGAACTGAAACCTTCCGCACTGCCCCATAG
>JBBPZJ010000236.1:0-2530 GCA_038199395.1 Chitinophagales bacterium | reverse complement strand
TCACCATATAAATCCTGCCTGATGCCTATACCGTATTGTGGTATCATTTGCCTGTAATTGCTGCCGTACCAAACAAATTTCAGGTTAAAAGCTTCATCAAGAGGATAAAAATATTGATGAGGCGCAGGAAATACAGCCAGGCTTCCCTGTGCGTTTTCACCAATCACCGTGCGATACTTAACTTCTACATTCTTGCTTGAATCTGCAACATTTGCTGTGGCCGTCGACAATTGATCTTTCGTATCAGACCAGGCAATATTGCTCCAGGCCAGATTTTTACTTACCAGCCCTGCATCATATAAAATAGCGGTAGAGTCAATCTCCGTTGCCATAACAGCAGCCACATTAAACAGCGGGCTGCCATTATAAAAAGTAATTTCCAATGCACCTTTAAATGATGCCGATTGCATTGCTGAAATCCGCACAATGGTTTGAGCACCATTGGTGGTAACAGCGGCGTTACGTTTATCAAAGTCAACATTATAAGACTGGTGAGGCTTATTAGGTACTTTGTCGAAAAATATGTTCCAACCGTTTTGAGAAACAAGGTCTCTTTTACCGACAGTTAATATAAACGCAGGATCAAGATTTTGAGAGATTTTCTTAAATGCTCCATTATTGCTTAGCTCTATACTTTTGAAGAGTGGCTTATCTTTTTCAAGATCAAGCAGCAATCTCCCCTGGTCCGTTTTGTTGACCGGCCAGTTTACTGTAATTATGTTTCCATTAACGGCCACCTTTGCTTCACCTTTGGAATTATAAGCAGAAAGGTTTACTAATTGCTGGCCTTTTGAACCGGAACATGACAGCAGGAATAATAAGAAGAATATTTTGTGCATATCGGAATCTCAGTTACAATATTGGTGAATGTGAGAAGATGTGATTCAATGCTTAATTATTTAAAATGACCGGCCACCCGTTTTTGTAAACAACCGGCCTTATACACTTCACTCTTTTAATATAATTCTCCCTGCCTTCGGGTTTGCCTGCTTTGCCTTTATTTATCAATCTAAAACTCAGGATGCTGTTCATATATCGTCCACTGTTGCAGCTTACTTCCATCCTTTTTAGCGAGAATGGTTTGAGCGTTTACAGTACCCTTACTATCTGATGGTGTAATATACAAATCAGTACCTTTTAAACGTATTGAATAAATGTTTTTTCCTTCGGGAAGAAATTCCCATTGTTGACTTGTACTATTTTCAACTATTGGTTGTTGGACTATTGCAGTACCTGCGGTGGCTTCTGACTTTTGCGGCTGAAATGTTTTACTGGTAAAAAGGTTTTTGAGATTGTAGGCATTGCCTTCAACCTTATTGAAATCCCAGGTCATACATTTCCAGTTAGTAGGTGAATAAGCTACTATCGGTGTTTCATTTTTCTTATTAGCATCCATTACCCGAAGAAGCATTCCTGTGCTCATATTCTTAATGGCAAAGGTGCCTTTTATATCTTGTGCAAAAGTTGCAGGAGAGCAAAAGATAATAGCAACTATGATTGAAAAGGCAACCTTTTTCATAACTCTTAAATTTTACATGATATTAATATCAACCTTTTTACAAGCAATTAATGCACTACGGGAAAGCTAGAAATGCTTAGCCTGGCACCTCCCATTGGTACTAAAGTTAATGTACTTTCAGGTTCACTAGTTATAACAGGACTTTGAAGGTCTAAAAGAAAATTTTCTCCTGTATTAATATAGAGCCAATACACGCTCGACAAATTATCTCCGCCACGGCTCTTTTCCCGGTAATCTTCTAAAAATTTACATCAGGTATGGTGAGTTGGCACTTAAAATATTTCGTCATCAAGTTAATTACACGAGGATCTTTTGAATATTCATAATAGGACTGGAGGCACCAAAGCATCGGTGCCTCCAGTCCCCTGACGAAACAATTGTTTTTCTCATATTATTTCTCCTTAAGATCCAATAGTACCTGTCTTGACTTCTCCAGCCCGCTTGTAATTGGCAATAATAACTCCACTTGGTGACACTGTACTTTCTATTAATGTAAACGCTGCCGGAATCGGACCACCTTCAAACAACTTTTTTCCGTTGCCAAGAGTCAACGGGTGAATCATGAGCCAGAGTTCGTCCACCAGATCATTCTTAAGTAGCAGTTGAATGAGTTCACCGCTGCCCCAAACCTGAATGTCAGAACCTGTTGAATTCTTAAGTTTTACGATATCTGCCAGACTATTGAAGAAAACTGAATTTTTCCAGTCTGACTTTTTCATAGTGCCCGACAAGACGTATTTTGTGACATCATTGATACCTGGCCATACTTTTTCATGCTGTGGCCAGTAGCCTTCCCAAATCTCAAATGTTTTTCTGCCCAAAAGAAGATCTGAAGGTTTCATCAGCTTTTCCATAACCCTATCAGAAACATCGTCATCAAAAGGCGCAACCCAACCGCCATATTTGAAACCGCCTGATGTATCTTCCTCAGGTCCACCAGGTGCTTGCATTACACCATCTAATGTAATCATTGATAAAACAATTATTTTTCTCATACTATTTCACCTCCTT
>JBBPZJ010000235.1:0-8224 GCA_038199395.1 Chitinophagales bacterium | reverse complement strand
TATTGGCAGCCCGTTTTCACCCAATAGTGTAATTCCATTTTTTAACATACTCCATTCCCGGCAGGAATTCATCCTTTCTTTCATGAAACATTTTATCCAACCGGGAGTCAATCTCTTGCAAGGTTAGGGGTAATACATTTTTGTCTCCTGAATAACCGGTGGCTTGCGCCCTCCATTGATCAACAACAATATAAATAATATTGGGTTTGTGTGCGGGCGGTTTACCCTTGCTAGATCCATAGCCCGACACTACAAATAGTAAGGTGGTAGTAATAATTATTTTTTTCATAAGTGTACTACAAAGTTTAACTTAATAACCGGGATTTTGTTCCAACTGGTTCACTTCAATTTCGATTTGAGGGATAGGAGCCAATAGTTTATATGCCGCCACCTGGAATGCTGTAGGAAATAAATACAGCCTCTTTGCTTTTTCACGAATTCCGTGGGCTGTTAAAACAGCAAGCGCTTTCCCTGTTCTTTTTAAATCGTACCAGCGCTGGTTTTCAAAACAAAATTCTACCTGCCTTTCGTTTGCAATTAGTGCTGAGAGCGCTTCTTTTGAATATCCTGCTAAGACATTGGTAAGTCCCGCACGATTACGCACCTGTTGCACAAACGGCAAAGCCTCTCCTGTCCGTCCGAGCTCATTTAACACTTCAGCATACATAAGCAATACATCAGAATAACGAAGTACGGGTAAGTTATCTCCACTCCTGTTATCAGGGGCTGACAGAGGTGGAAAATATTTTGCACAATAAGGTATGGCTTTAAATACGCCATCCCAATCCTTGCCATTATAAATGCCTATGGAAACACTTTTGCGTTTATCGCCGGCTTCAAATGCATTTAACAGGTCATCAGTTGGCTGGTTCCAGCCGCCAGTACCAATTATACTAATATTCGACCGTTTTGTTACCGCTCCGCCTGAATTCCATGGAGCGAACCAGAAGATAAATGAATTTGCCAACTCTGCATTATTTTCTGAATATTGAATGGCAAAGATGGTTTCTTTATAATCCTTTTTGGCCGGGTTAAATACATCAGCATATTCAGCAAGCAGACTATATTGTTTTGAATCAATCACAGTTTTCAAAACAGTTTCAGCTTCTGCATATTTATGCATAGTAAGATAAACTTTACCTAATAGCGCATTCGCAGCTCCCAGGTTTGCCCTGCCATTTTCTTCCACATCCTTTGCGGCCGCAAAGCGGGTAATAGCTTGTTTCAAATCGGCAACTATTTGTGCATACACCTGGTCTTCAGTCGACCTTTTGATTAAAACTGCATTAGTAGAAGTAACAGGCTCTAACACTAAAGGCACGCCTCCAAATTGGCGAACCAGGTTGAAGTAATACAGGCTGCGAAAAAATAATGCTTCACCTGCACAACGCTCCTTTAATGATGCTTTGGACCATGATACGCCTTCACGATTTATCTCGCTCAACAATTTATTACAGTTGGTTATACCAGAGTAAGAAAAGTTCCAGAACTGCGGATAAACCACGTTGTTTGAGGCAAATAGAAGTTGATCAATAACTCCCTTTGATGCTTCACCTGTTACGTTGTTATACTGAAAGCTGGCATTGTCAGATGGAAGCTCAGCCAGAACCCAATGTTGCTGTTTTTCATAATCGCGCATAGCAACATAACAGCCGTTAGCCAACAGAATGTATTCTTTCTCAGAATTATAAAAATTGCCTTCATTCAAAGTGTTCTCCGGGTAAACCGTTAGAAAATCCTTTTTACAGGACGATATAGCTATAATGAAAAACAGTAGCAGTAACTTTTTCATAAATTTCTTCTTTAATTAATGCGTAAAAATTTTTTAGTAAAATTATCTTAACGGCTTACTTGCCTCTTTTAAAAGGAAAGATTAATACCAACAGATGCAGTTCTCGATAACGGGTATGATGTCATATCAAATCCGGGAGATAAGGTGTTATTGATATTAACTGCCTGCGCTTCGGTGTTAGCACCTCCATAACGCGTAAACATAGCCAGGTTCTGCACAGTAATATAAAGCCTGCCTCCGTTGATAAAGCCGCTGCGTTTAATCCAATTTGCAGGAATGTTATACCCAAGTGTAACATTGGCTATTCTTAGAAATGAAGCGTCTTCCACCCATTGACTATTCATTCTATGTCCAAGACTTGGTTGGGTGACCGGCACACCGTAATGCCTGCCATCGCCCGGGTCTCCGGCATTGTGCCAGCGGTTTACCCATTCTTTGCTTACATTAAAAAACGCTTGCAGGTTATCTACACTCTGGCGCAAGCCATTAACAATCTGGCCGCCTGACTGTCCACTAACAATAACTGAAAGACTTAGATTTTTATAGGAAAAGCTATTAGAAAAACCAAAAGTGTAGTCAGGAAACGGGCTGCCTATAATGGTGTAATCGAGTACGTCATTTATCTTTCCATCCCCGTTTATGTCGGCGTATCTTCCAGCCCCCTCATACACCTGGGGATACTTTGGTACAGCGGGATCTGCTATATCTTTTGCTGAATAGATACCTTGAAATATATACCCAAAAAACTGACCTATCGGCTTGCCCACTACAGTAACATTTGTCGGGTTATTATCATTGTTACCCGATAATATTCTGTTACCATTTTCATTTAATGAAAGAACTATATTCCTGTTGAAGGCCATATTAAAGTTTGCATCCCACTGAAAATTTCTTGATGAAACCGGCGCACCACCTAAAGAAATTTCTAAACCTCTGTTACGTACGCTTCCCAGGTTTACAATTTGAGTGTTAAAGCCTGTGATTGCCGGAATAATATTATTAAGCAACATGTTTTTACTTACCCGGTTGTATATATCCACTGTAAGATTGACCCTGTTATTTAACATTGAGAAATCTACTCCTGCATCAAGCTGCCGGGATTCTTCCCATGTTAGGTTTGGATTAGAGATACCTACTGTTGAAGCTGATACCTGGTTATTACCAAAAACATAAGCGCGGGCATTGATAGAAGCGAGTGAGGCATAATTACCAATATTGTTATTGCCACTGGTACCAAAACTAAGTCGAAGTTTAAGGTTATCAACCGACTTAATATCCTTCAAAAATTTCTCCTGCGATAGACGCCATGCCACTGCTACCGAGGGAAAATTGGCAAACCTTTTAGCATAACCGAATCTTGATGAACCATCAGATCTGAAAGTGGTGGTAAGTAAATACCGGTCTTTGAAAGAATAATTAAGTCTTCCCAGATAAGATATCATGCTCCATTGGTTTACACTTTCCCCCCAGGCTTTTATAGCCTGGGCCGCATTAAGGGTTTGAAGCAAATCATTTGCATAAGGATCGGCGTTGAGATTGATCCCGCGGGAAGTACTTTTCTGGGTGGTATATCCTGCCAAAGCAGTTAAACGATGATTGCCTATCGCTTTTTCGTAAGTCGCAGTGTTTTCAATCAGCCAGTCAAAATTTTCTGAAGTAATGCTGGTCGATCGGCCTGTACCAGAAGTTGGAGGTTGGTTCGATCCACCAATCGTACTGGGTGTATATTGAAAATATTTTGAAGTGGACCAGTTGGTATTAAGAGAGGATCTAACAGAAAGATCTTTATTAACCTTCCATTCGAAGTAAGCCAGCCCAAGGTTTTGAAAACCCTGATCAGTCTGTTTCGTTTCCCTTAGATTAAATAACGGATTAACAAAACTCCATGCTGAATGATATTTGCTTTGAGGAGAAATTAAATAAGGCACTAACTCTCCTTTATCATTGTAAGGCTTTAATAAGGGATTTGCCCAAATAGACACACCTAAAATATCTTCGCGGTTGTTGTTGGTGTTTGTACGATTTTGCGTAATGAATGCAGGTTGTAATGATGCTCCTATTTTTACGTGTGTACCAATATTTGATTCCATTCCCAGTTTTCCGCTAAATCTTTCCACATGGGTAAATTGTAAAACTCCTTCCTGTTTAAAGTGTCCCATACTAAAATTAATCCGGGAGTCTTTACTTCCTTTAAGAAGGCTGACATTTTGCTCCTGTGTCAATGCATTTCTTAATAAGAGGTCGTACCAGTCGGTACCATTGCCAACAAGGCCTGCAGGGTTTTGATATTCTAAAGGATAGTCGGTGTTGACAGGTTCCCGGCCTTCTATTTGCCGTACTTTTATGCCAATCTTCTCCCGTTGTAATTCGACAAACTCTCTTTGATTCAACATTTGTGGTCTTCCCTTTTGCGGAACCTGTTGTACCCCGCTCATTACCGAAACATTAACTTCTGTGCGGTTTGTTGAAGCTTTTTTGGTCGTGATAATTACAACTCCGTTTGCACCACGTGAACCATAAATAGCAGTTGAAGATGCGTCCTTTAAAATAGTAATTGACTCAATATCGTTTGGATTAATAAATATTAAGGGATTAAGGTTTTGATTCATACTTGCAGAATAAGGCATCCCATCCACTACATACAGGGGTTCATTGCCTGCACCCAACGATCCGTTGCCTCGTATTTTTACTGAAGTTCCAGCTCCCGGCGCACCCGATAATTGCTGCACCTGAACGCCCGCTACCTGCCCTATCATTTTTTGATCGATAGTTGAAACGGGTAGACTCCTGATGAGCTTATTATCAATAGTGGCAACTGATCCTGTTAAATCTTTCTTCTGCAACGAACCATAACCCACTACAACAACATCGTTTAAATTAGTAGCATTTCTAACCAGTGAAATACCAAAAGTTGTTTTATTTAATACAGGTAACTCTTTTGCTTCGTAACCTACATAAGAAATCACAAGTACTGCTTTAGAGTCAGAAGTATTGATCGAAAAACTTCCGTCTTCCATTGTCACTACAGTATTCTTTGTACCTTTTTCTGTTATGGTGGCTCCCCCGAGCGGCTCGCCTTTATTATTAGTTACTTTTCCTGTTATGTTTGTGGGAGGTGGAGGCGGCGGAGGGGAATTAAACACGTTTTGGTTTTCACTCCCCTCTTCTTTTTCCTTTACGATAATGTATTTGTCGACAATGGAATAAGTAAGAGCCTGCCCTTTAAAACACTCCTTCAAAACCTGCTCAATAGACGCATTGTTAATGACGATGGAAATTTTTTTTCCTTTCTGCAAAAGCTTTTCAGTATAAATAAAGGTATATCCTGTTTGTTCGGAAATGTCTTTAAATACTGTTTGCAAAGAAACATTATAATGAGAGATAGTGAGTTTTTGGGAAAAGCCTTTTGCATTAGCATGAAGACAAATAGCAAACATAAAAATGGCAGCAAATTTCATAGTTATCCATATTTTGGCAACATCCTTCTTCTTTAACCCGAAGAGGTTGCGGCAAGCAGTTAGTTTCATATTTTCGTTTTGTTTGGGTTATTTAATAAAAACCATCAGCAAGTTTTACAATTAATACACCTGAACTTATTCCGGGTTTCGCCGGCAAGCGAAATCCGGTTTTTGTTGGTAGTTATATTTCTTTAAACTATTGTGTTTGTATTCCTCCTTTTTATTTTTTTAAAGTGATTAATACGGATTATTTAGTGAAAATTTTTAGCGTTCACTAGTACTATTTTTAGTCAGTCACGGCTTTACTGTTATTTTCCTTCCATCTATTTCAAAATGAACTTTTCCTGTCATCTCCAATAATTTTAAAACGGCAGAGAGATTGGTAGAACGGGGAATTTTTGCATAAAAAAGATCATCAATTTTTTCATTATAGATTACATCTACATCATACCACCTTGCTAACAATCTTATCACCGTTCCAATATCTTCTCCCTGAAAATTGAATAGCCCGTTTTTCCACGCTACCACTTCATCCAGGTTCACTCCATCTACTACTTTTACCTGACCGCTATTTAAAACCTGTGCTTGCTGACCTGGCTTAAGTGTGTTTGAAGCTGTACCTTTTACGAATTTTATAGCACCTTCTAGTAAAGTAGTTTTAACTACAGCTTCATCCTTGTATGCCATTACATTGAAGTGTGTGCCTAAGACCTCCACTTCTGCCCCATTTACGCTTACGATAAAAGGCTTGGATTTATCTTTTGCTACTTCAAAATATGCCTCACCTGTTATTTCTACCCTCCTGTTCTTTTCAACAAACGCCGTCGGAAAACGAAGAGACGATGTAGCATTTAACCATACCTGCGTTCCATCTGGTAGCTCTATCTGAAATTTTCCGCCTCGGGGAGTTGATATAGAGTTATATACTACTTCATTAGATCCTGGCAAAGCGTTGTAATTGAGCTTACCATTTAGTTTGATGACTTTTGAGTTACCCTGTTGTGCCAGTGCTCCATCATTTGCATCATCCAGCACGATGGTTGACCCATCGGCAAGTTGTAAAATAGCCTTATCGCTTCCCGGAGGGATGTCATTTTTGTAGAATTTTTTAATAGAATTTTTTGAGGCAATTTCTGTTGTATGATCACTTCTAAACCACAACAAAGCTGCTACAAACAAAATCAGTATAACGCAAGCTGCTGCTCCAATTCTGGAAAAAGCAAAAAACCCTTTATTTCGGTTTAAACTCACAACGTTGCTGCCGGAAGAATTTCTCTCTGATTCTATCGTTTTTACGACATTGGTTCTGTTACCTACTTCTATCTTATCCTGAATACGAGCAAATAGGTTAGTCTCAGTAATAGAAGGCTCCCCTAATTCGGCCCGGTCCCATTGTAAGTTTTGCTGAAAGCTATTGTAATACCTGCTTAGTAAGTCTATTTCTTCTTCATTTGCATTTCCAGCCAAATATTTATCAATCAGCTTATATAATTCCTGTCTGTCCAATTCTAACGAGTTTAATAGTAAGTGTATAGAAACATAGCCTACCCCCAAACACAATAGAATTTTTTTTTAAATAAGTTTTAAGAAGAAGAAACAAAGGAAGAATACCAGAAAGTCGCCTAGTGCAATTCTCAATTTTTTCAATGCGATTGATAATTGGTTTTCTACTGTTTTAGGGGAAATCTGAAGATGATCCGCAATTTCTTTGTAAGAAAAGTGATGATCTCTGCTCAGTCTGTAAATATTTTTACATTGATCAGGAAGATTATCTACGGCTGTATTAACTCTTTCCTGCAAATCTTTAACATACAAAGGAATATCAGGAGCATCAGTTGAGAATCGATCTTCCAGGCGTTCAAATAATTCAGGCCTTCCTGCTGATTTTTTTATCTGATGAAACACCTGGTACCTGGCGGCAGTAAAAAGGTAGGCTACAAGAGAGGTTGTTATGTTTAACCTTTCTCTTTTTTGCCACAGTTGAATAAAGATTTCCTGGATGATGTCTTCACACGCTTCCTTGTCTTTCAACACATTATAAGCAGATAAAAATAAAGGCTGCCAATATTGTTGATACAGCAACTTCAATGCTTCTTCATTACTCTGAGAAAGAGAAAAAAGTATTTCTTTTTCATTAAAGTGTGACAGATCGGTAAGCAAGCGTAGGCGGGTAATGATTTTTAAACCAAAATTCCTGGAACGACTAACAAAGTAGACTAAACAATTAATCTCGTCAAATAATTCTCACTTAAAGTAGCAGCCTGTAATTAAAAACAGTGATAAGCGAATGTTACGTCGTGCCTATGAATGACGAAGGAAAAACGGACAGAAAAGCATAAGGCATGAAAAGCCACCGCTGAAGCCACAGTAGTGCAAAAGAGACATCAGGAAACAATGCAGGGAATGGGCTGTCATTATTCCCTGCTTGAATTTTCTTTGTTTCTTTATTTGTTTCAAGACAAAGAAAGAAAAAGACTGAAGGTGGAATCTCTTGCCAATCTTTTATGCAGATAGCATTATTATCATTAAGCAACTACTTATTCAGTCAATAGCTCAAGCCGCTGGGCTTCGTTATTACAACGGGACTCCACCCACTTGTTTCAGAAACTGCTGCGCATGTTTCTGAATGCCTGCGCCTTCGCTCGGCACCCAACCGGCTGATGTCCCTTATGCAATGACTGGTGAGATAAGCGAATATTAGTTCGTGCCTCGAAATGACGAAGAAAAAGCTTGCTGAAAAGTATAAGGCATGAAAAACAACAGTGGAAGCCACAGTAGTACAAAAGCTACATCAAGGAACAGTGAAAGGAACGGGCTGTTATCGTTCCTTTCTTGAATTTTCTTTGCTTCTTTATTTGTTTCAAGACAAAGAAATAAAAAGACTGTAAGTGGAACATCTTGCCTTTTTTTATTCAGTTAGAAGCTGTCTAAAAACGTTTCAGCATTATCCTTATGGCTGATAAGTGCACCATTG
>JBBPZJ010000234.1:0-5480 GCA_038199395.1 Chitinophagales bacterium | reverse complement strand
CTGATTCGCCCATTTTTACATGGTCTGTTGAGATGACCGTTATTCCGTTTAATAACACTTCTTTTAAAGGCGTTTCGTTGTAAGAAATTATACCCACATCTTTCCCTGGTTCTAATTTATTTGAAAGACAAAGTTTAATGACGTTTGCTAAATCCGTTTCCTCTATTACAATAAAAACATCTCCTTTATTAACAGGTGTATCCATCGTAATCTCTGGTATTACCTGACCTTTAAAAGAGTTCTGCATACAGAATTTTTTAAATCCACAAACAATTTCAGGGGGATATGGTACGATGGTTGGATTAACAAGATAAAATTTAGAATACTTACGAAGAAGATCAAGCCCTTCGTCTAATGCATCAATGATATCATTTTCGAAATCCTGGTAAACTGCTGCACACTTCAGATTAATGTAAGCGATTCTTTTATCAAGTAATATCAGTTTTTCCGGCGGAATGGTTTTTATTATAGACAGTGCTTCCTGTGGATCATCATAAAAGTAGGGCATGATTACAAAATAATTGTAATCATTTAAATAATTCTCTACTAGGTTCCTTAGAATCTTAACATTGAAGTGATGTATTTTAAGATCAACAACTGCATTAGTTCCTAACTTTTGAATGAAAGACTGATAGATCTGTTGTTTGTAACTGCTGATCTTATTAAACAACAATAAGACTTTTACAGGAGCATCAATGTTTACATCGTGTATATAATATCCTTTGCCTTTAATTGGTATAATCGTTCCTTGTTCTCTTAAAACATTATACGCTCTTTCTACAGTTACCCTTGACACAAAATATTCTTCACTGAGTTCATTGATTGATAAAATCTTTTGCCCTTTCTTAAGATTACCGCGACGTATAGCATCAGTAACTGCATTAATGACCTGGACATACTTTGGCACCTGGCTTTCCACTCCAATATTCATTGACATTATCATAAATGGCTGCGTTAGTTTTAATTCTACAATCGTTATTGTTTTTACCAGCAACGTCTTACAGTAACCTATTTGGTTTACTGAGAGTCATTTTAACTACAAGAACTATTGACCCGGTTATTAAATATTCCTTCTATCAACTGCTTATATAGTTATCTTGCTTAACAGCTTGTTTCCAGCTTTTTGGCCGGCCAATTGTCCTCCGTCGACAATAATTATTTGCCCTGTCATAAAACTGCTTTCATCACTTGCCAGAAATAAAAATACAGGTGCGATTTCTTCTGGTTTTCCGGGCCGGTTTAGTGGTATGTACTGCTTTACAAACTCTTCAGTAAATTCGGGCGGATCAATTTCTTTAGACATGGGCGTTTCTATATATCCGGGGCAAACAGCGTTAACCCGAATACCAAGATGCGCCAATTCAACAGCCATTGTTTTTGTAAGCATAATTACACCGCCTTTGGACGAATTATAATGGGCGTAACCAAATTCTCCGTCCAGTCCGTTTTTGCTAGCCATATTTACCACCACTCCCTTTTGTCTTTTAGCCATTAGTCTGCAGACAGTCTGCGCAACAAAAAACATCCCGGTGAGGTTAATGTCTATAATCTTTTTCCACTCATTTTCTTCTATTTCTAAAAAAGGTGTTTCATTGGCTATTCCTGCATTATTGATCAAAACATCTATCGGTTGGATAGCTTCAGCCTTTATTACTGCATTTTTCACCTGCTGCAAATTGCTGACATCTGTGTTGTAAGAATATGCGCCAGCGCTTGTAGGCTGTAACTCCTCAATCGCCTTTTCGAGGTTATGTTCGTTATTATCCAGCAAGGAAAGTACTGCGCCTTCACGGGCAAAATGGCGTGCTATCTCCAAACCAATTCCCCTTGCAGCACCAGTAATTAAAACGTGACGGTTAGTGAAGCGACTTTTTTCCATTTGGTTCTGTTAAGGCCTTCCTCCATTTCCGTAGTGAAAATATAATTTTGTTTACAAAATAGCTATATTTTTGTAAACTTTATTTAAATGTTTTTTGGTTTTTTTATTGATACTTGTGC
Source organism: Chitinophagales bacterium (assembly GCA_038199395.1). Taxonomy (GTDB): domain Bacteria; phylum Bacteroidota; class Bacteroidia; order Chitinophagales; family Chitinophagaceae; genus Segetibacter. The sequence continues at coordinate 3,482 of JBBPZJ010000234.1, read as the reverse complement.
AATCTTCATAACATATTTTTCTAAAGTATTCACTTTATTACGAGAAAATTTGCGCTTAATAATGCTGCACGTGCAATGAAAAGAGACGTTAAAGCCTTTAGAGTGGAGTGCTATAAAGTAATTAAGATAACAGGGAAAAGATGTAACGATATTTGGGTGAGAAGAAGAGTATTCAAGCGTCGGACAATGGCTGAAGAAGGAAAAAAAAAGTAAAAGTGTGCGATGCAAGTAAAGCTCAAGAGTATTAATCCTGCAAGGCTCAACAAACATTTAAACCCACCTTTTTACCTTGTGTAAAGTACAAGACAGTTATCTTAAAAGGGACAGAGAATGCAGTTTTTTTAAAGCCATTTAGCAGAAGTTATATGACTCTATGATAAAAAGCAAATTACTTTTTTTGACCTTATTTCTATTATGAGAAAATCTTATTTGTCCTGGAGCTCCTTGTTTGCATGCAACCTTATGTGGTCGTTGCAGTTTACCTGCATCAAGTTAGTACAGGATCAGGTCGGCCCTTTCAGCACTGTTTTTATACCGATGCTTTTGGCTACCTTATTTATGATTCCTTTTGTTTACAAAGATGCCAGGGCAAATAAGAAAAGAAAGCTGAGCGATTTAAAGATATTCGTCATGCTGGCCTTATTGGGACAGTTTCCCGCCCAGGTCTTAATGACTTTGGGCACTCAGCAATCGACAGCAAGTAATGCGGCGATCATTTCACTGACATTGCCAATCGTCTCCGCTCTTTTAGCGGTGGCCTTGCTCAGCGAAAAAATGAACAGACTGCGATGGGCAAGTTTTATCATTGCAATTATTGGTGTCGTATTATGTTCTTTAAAAGATCTTCTCAGTATAAATTTTAGCATGCAGTTCTTAGTTGGCAATGCACTTATTTTTTCAGGTATTGTTGGAAGCGGCTTTTATAATACCATTTGCAAAAAGATCTCAGGGGATTATACTGAAATTGAGATGCTGTTTTATACATACATATTCATGGTTTTATTGCTAACACCGCTGGTATGGCATTATGAACCGGACAGTTTAAAATACATATCTGCTTTTACTAAAAACACCTGGATAGGCCTGACACTACTTACAGTGTTTCATAATTTCTTATCTATGATTTTGTTCTTTAAAGCTTTAAAAAATCTGGAAGCAATACAAGTGGCCCTTTCTAATTTTCTGATTACTCTTTTCGCTCTTCCCATCGCAGCTATATGGTTAAATGAAAAGCTTAGCATCATGTCAGTCATAGGCGGTTTACTGGTCTTAATAAGTATCCTTAGTATTACTGTTTGGGAATACAAGCAAAGCACTGCGGTTGAACTTGTAACCAATAACAAGAAAGTAAATTCTCCGGTCAAAAATGTGTGAAATAAAATAACGAAATTTGAAAAGTAGTCAACAATCAACAATAGTCAGGTCTATGATATACATTGCTTCGATAAAAAAGGCTTGCAAAACTCAAATGACTAAAATATCTGTTTTCAAATATGAATATATAATTTTAATACCCCTAGCTTAATTATGAAAATAGATTCATTAGCAAGCAAAGCTTTTACGGAGATCAGAAGAAAAATTCTGAGCAAACAGTTACCTGAAAACACACGCTTAAAAGAGGACGAATGGGCAAAAAAAATAGGGGTAAGCAGGATGGCTGTAAGAGAAGCATTGACTCGTTTACTTGGCGAGGGTTTGGTCATCTTAGGAGAAAAAGGCGGGTATTACATCAAACCATTATTGGCATCAGAGGTTCGTGACATTAGGGAATTAAGAGAGGTGATGGAGCTGGGAGCAATTCGATTGGCATGCAAAAAAATGGATAAAGAGCAATTTGCAGTCCTTGAAAAAATCTGCGATGATTTTACTGGCATGGTACAGAAGGGGTACTATAACGGCGCCCTGGAAGCAGATATGAAGTTTCATGAAACTTTGGTCGAATTTGCAGGAAACAACAAGTTGCTTCAGGTGTATCGCTCCTCACATATTCCTTTATTCCATCAGAAGTTAGGAAACTCGCAATTAGGTACTGACGATTATGACCAAACCGATGCGGAGCATAGGCAAATTGTAAAAGCATTAAAAGAAAAAAATCTAAAGCTCGCCCAGCAAACTTTAATTCAGCATTTTTCGAGGGGCGAAAAAGTAATTTTGGAAATGGACTAATAAGATTTCCCGGCAAATAGCTCTTTGTAACAAATTCCCTGTTATGCCTCCAGGGAATTTGTGCCACAAGCTGCGGAACTTTTTCCAGGTCGCCAGAATAAAACAAATATTACTGCCGGATGTAAAATAAGCTCCGTTTTGAAAACCCTCTCATACCAGGAAAGTCATCAGTAAAATCTTTTGATAATTGATCTATGATCGCATCTCCCCAATTCGATTCATTTTGAAGACTGAAGAGTTGCGGCATCACATAAACGAGCCTGTTCCACAGGTTCTATTAAGTATTTTGAACAATTTTAATCTAATCCTTTTTTATCTTTTCACCCTGTTTTCCTGCAACACTTTCTTTCTCGTTTGCTGTAACTGATGCGTTTTTCTTTTTGATATTCTGCTGCTGTTGTTTTAATATAACTATGCTTACTTCTGATTTGATAGTTGCTGTTTCGTTGTTTGCATCTGCTGCTGAAAATAATTTCCGGATCTTTTCAAGAGTACTTTTTAATTCAGGTAATCTTTTTAAAGCAGTTTCATCTTCTTTTCCAAACCTTTCTTTTGAACTAAAATTCTTTGATTGATGAAATTGTATTTTACATGTAAAGACATTTACCAATACTTCTTTAGCTTCAGCAGCAGTAAAATGCCCATCTATCAGTATTAAATTATGTTTTTTTTTCATGACTTTCTGTTTGATTCTTTAACGTTACGTTGTCAGCAATACGAAACAAAAGTTCAAAAGCAAAATGTATGATAAAAGCATTTTTGAAACGCTGCCGTTAATCTATCGTGAACCAGGTTCGGGCACGAGGCAAACTATGGAAAAATTCATTCTTCGAAATAATTTACCCGTAAGAAAAAAAATGGAGTTGACTTCCAATGAAGCCGTGAAGCAAGCTGTTATTGCCGGACTTGGCTGTTCCATTATGCCTTTGATTGGCATTAAAAACGAATTGCAAAATGGCGAATTACAAATTATACCGGTAAAAGGATTTCCAATAAAATCTGAGTGGAATTTGATTTGGCTAAAGGGTAAAAATCATTCGCCTGTTGCTTTGTCTTTTCTCAATTACTTAAAAAAAGAAAGGAAAAATATTATAACAGAAAAGTTTGAATGGTTTGAAAATTATTAGAGCTGCCATAAATCGGGAGTAAACACCTTGCTTCAGCACAGATTGGTAACACATCTACATATCGCATTTATTTTCTGGCTTTTGCCAGAATACTGACCGGGAAACATCTTGTGTAAGGAACGACACCGCCATAAACAACGAATGGGTGAATTATCTGAGATTAAATTGAGTTTGGGAAGGAAGTAGCTG
>JBBPZJ010000233.1:0-3023 GCA_038199395.1 Chitinophagales bacterium | reverse complement strand
TGAGAATCAACTCAGGCAAAACTTTACAGTTACCGGCGTGCCTATAAGAATTTTCTTTAGGAAAAAGTAGATGGCAAAAGAATTGCTAATCATTGTAATATTATTAATCGACACTTATTTAAATATCTGATAATGAAAAAAATACTGGCAATTGTTACAATAGCAGCGGCGTCCGCATCTTGTGGCGGCGGAAATAATGAAACAAATACTGGTGGAGAAGACAGCGTGAAAAGGGCTTTTGACAGCGTTCAACAAACAGGCGACACTTCAGCTATGAACATGCCGATGGGAGATACTACATCTGCAAGTGGTATACATGGGGGTGGTTCCGGCTCGGGAGTTGGAGGCGGTAATTCAGGTGAACCACAGAAAAAAGGTGGAAAATAATTGTTGATAGAACTTATAGAAATAATGTAAACCTTCCCGCGTGCGGGAAGGTTTTTTAGTAATGCCTCACCCAGCCGAATAAGGATGATTGATATATCAACGACATTTTTTTGCTATCGTTGTCCCACAATTTTGCCACCTTATCGAAAATATAAAATGACATCAGAACGAAGAGACAAATTATTAAGGGCACTACAAAAACGACAAGATAATCTGACTGTTGTGCTGGAAAACGTATTTGATCCGCACAATGAAACAGCAGTGATGCGTACCTGCGATTCCGTTGGTATCCAGGATATTTTTATTATAAATAATAGAAAGCCTCCTAAAAGAGCCTGGGGTTTCAGAAGTGGCGGAAGTGCTAAGAAATGGTTGACGGTTCACCAGTATATGCAGGCGGAAGATTGTTTTAAAGAATTAAGGAATAGGTACAATAAAATATTAACAACTCACCTGGGTTCCGGTTCCGTAGGTCTTTATGATATTGATTTTACTGAAAGCATCGCACTCGTTTTTGGTAATGAACGTTTCGGAGTAAGTAATGAAGTAAGGGCGTTAGCGGATGGCAATTTTGTGATACCTCAAATGGGGATCATTCAAAGCCTCAACATTTCTGTAGCTTGTGCTGTTACTGTTTACGAAGCGTACAGGCAAAAAGTGCAGGCTGGACATTACAACAGGCAAAATTTGGGAAACGAGAAATTACACGAGATTTTCAATCAGTGGGGCTTTTATGAACAGGCTATTCTCCCCGGGGAAGAAAATGAATTTGTATGAAGAATATATTGATTTTAGTTACTGTACTTACAGGAATTTTAATTACGGGTGCGCAAGCGCAAAGCAGCAACGCAACAGCAATAAAAAAAGTTTCGGCTAAGGAAGTTAAAGCGATGATAGACAATAGTAAAGGTCCGGCAATTTTTAATTTTTGGGCAACGTGGTGTGGACCCTGCATTAGGGAGATTCCCTGGTTCGATAGCATTATTGCAAAGAAGAATTCCCCCGTAAAACTTGTTTTGGTTAGTCTCGATTTTAAATCTTCTTACCCAAATGAATTAGCTGCTTTTGTAAAAAAACATGGCTACAAGGGCGAGGTGTTATACTTAAATGAAACAGACGCAGAAAAGTATATCCCCATCATAGAACCCAAATGGAAGGGTGCTATCCCAGCCTCTATTTTTGTAAATAATACAACGAAATATTACCAGTTTTTCAACGAGCAAATACCTAAGCAACGATTTGAAATGGAGTTAGATAAGTTGGAGAAATAGCTGTTAGCCATTAGCCATTAGCTTTTAGCTGCTAGCTTATCACCGGAATTTCATCAAGCAGTTGGTTTTAAATTATAACACGAAAGCTAGCAGCTAACAGCTAACATCTGACTTTCAAGTAGCTTTTCCCTTTAACTCCCAATGGTCTTTAAATATTTTTCCCTCACGGTCTTTCTTTAAAGTTCTGGCCTATCGCTCACTTTTATAGTTCCCAGTTCGGTTTTTTTACCTACAAAAAGTAAGATTGCATTTCCTTCTTCATCAGTTTTAAATAAAATGTCATAGTCTTTAAATTTCATTTCGACCATTGATGCAGGTTCAAATTTTCTAGCTAGTTTTTTCTGTAAGTCCTCACTTAGTTCCATCTGCCATTGTTTAATTTTTAGGGCTATTATCTGTTTCAGAAGCTTTTTTTATGCTGTCGTGTATTAGTTTGATTGCAACGTCAGGTCCATCATTTCCAAGAGGATTAAACAGATCTTCGCTTACATGATTATAAGAGGCAAAAAAGCTTACTATCTCTGTAACCAAACCTTTAGGAAGGTCGTTAATATTGTTTGCGGAAGAATACATCCGGGCCTGCAATTGAACTGCAATAACCCGGTCATTTCTAACTTTTTGACCGTTTTCCTCCTGTTCCACTTTTATTATTCCCAGCACTTTGCTTTCTCAGTATAGTGTGGAATATCCACTACCAGACAGCCGGGAAAAGTAGGGGCATCTGTAAGTATGAGAATATCCATCGGGTCACCATCTTCTGCAATGGTAGAAGGTATAAATCCAAAATCAAATGGAAAGACCATACCAGCGGGCAAAGCTTTTTTTAATTTGATCAGATCATTTTTTTCATCGTAAGCATATTTATTACGACTGCCTTTTGGCGTTTCCACGATTGCATTGATATTATCAGTTCCTTCGATAAACGGTTGTGGTAATTTCATAACCGGTATAATTCAAAATTTATACCTCTTTTGATGTTACGTTTTCCAGGAATTAAAACCAAGGATTAAATGATACTTTTACAGTACAAGGGAATAAAAATTTTTATTTTTTCTGTAACCGAATAAAAATCTTCACTGTCTTTTAAATTAGATAAAGGAATCCATTTACTATCTGTAGATTCTTCTAAACAAATATCAAGTGCTTCTGATGTGAGGCATTGAAACAGAAAGCGAATGTCGTGATGAACGTGCGCTGGCTCCTGTTTCTTCGTGTTCGCAGGAATGTGGTGACTATCAATATCAAAGATATCATCGGAAAGTAGTTTAAGACTAGCTGATGCAACCCCGGTCTCTTCGCATGCTTCACGAAGCGCCGCTGCTTTTAATGACAAATCAGTGGCATCTACATGTCCTCCCGGCTGTA